>JBIKJM010000146.1:0-4251 GCA_044360985.1 Sediminibacterium sp.
TAGGTTTAGTTTTCTAAAATCTTCAGTATTGACGTCTTTGAGTGCGTTTTGAATTTCTTTTACAAATACTGCAGAAACATTCATTGTTTGTAAAGCAATATAATGTTGTTCTAGACTATCATTTGTGAAAACGATTTGATTTATAATAGCTAGAGTTTGAGTACTATCTTTATTAGTAGCAATAGGTCCGATATTATTTATTTTACCGACGCTGTTTAAATTACTGTCCTTCTTTAATGTAATCGCGGGTAATTTGGTTTTTTCAAGTGCTTCTTCTTTTAGGTTGGCTAATTTATTTGGTTTTTCTATTTTTAATGCTGCAAGATAGGCTTCGGTTGTTTTTCTATTATTAATTTCAGTGATAATATTTTTAGCCCTTGCTTTAATTGATTCACTTTTATTTTGTGCGATAAGCTCGTTTAATAATACGATTGCTATACTGTCCTTGCCTTGCTGGGCATTCATTTTTACTTTTAAAAACTGATAAGGGGTGTTCCATTTTGTGCCCTTGAATTGTTGTTGCGCAGCCTCCATTTGTGCACTAAATTGATCCCAGTCTCCAATCTGTGCTAAAAAATAAGATGCTTTGTATGCTTCTGAGCTATTTTTATCAATACGGTCAAGATTTTCTTTGGCTTTCTTTTTTTGGATATAAATACCCTCAGGGAATTGTTGAGTGATGAGCAGAATAATACTATCAGATTTACTAGATTGTCCAATATGCAAGTAATGGCTTGCTATATCGAGCAAAGCACTTTCAGTTTCATTTGGTTCGATATTATTTTGTATTACTGCTTGGTATCTTGGAAATGCTTTTTCAAAATCCCCCAGTTCGTATAAAAATATTTTTGCAATAGCTAAGCTATTTTTATTCCATATTGCTTTGGATTCCATTAAATCTATATCTGTTTCAATTAATTCAACAGAAATCGAATCGGTATTTTCTTTCAGCTGTGTTTGTGTATTGTCTTTAATACTAATATCAGTTGCATTCAATGGGGTATCATTTTGAATAATGTCCTTACTGATATTTATGGAATTTGATTTAATCAACAAAACACTTGTTTTTCTTCGCCAATTATCCACATTTGGCCGATCTCCCCATTTTTTGATATAATTGGTAATGCCCATACTTACATTTTGAGGGTTGTCAAAATAAAAGTCAGATTTTGCATCTTGTTTTGTTGTTGTATTTGCAAATGCATTGCTAAATGAATATCCTGTATTATTATTTTGATTGGGTCGATTTAATGTAACCGATTCATTTGTTTTTTTATTTGGGTCTGTAAATAAATTCTTTTGCTGCGTCTTAGTCAATGACATTCTTTTTTGCCAATCATTTACAATTTGTAATTGTTTATTTTTAGGTGCGAAATAAATCATCTGCAAGCTATCTTCTTTAGCTATTATTTCATCTAAAGATGCTACTTTATCAATCCATTTTTTTCTTAATGTGATTTGATCATAATTTGGGTTTGATTTTAATACATCAGTTAAATTGTCATAGGCTATTTTAGCAACTGAAAATTGGTCCATTTTATAATTTAATGCCCCTAATTGAACCAATGCCTTTTGTTTAAGTTTAATATTTTTTTCATTTTTCTGAATAGATGCAATTAGCCATTGATTTGCTTTTGACATAGCCTGATTGCGAATTGCTAATTGAGCCATTTCATAATAGACGATATCAGCATAGGCGCTGTATTTGTCTTTCTTCAACATTCGCTCTAATGCTTTGGCTAAACTTTCCCATGATTTTTCACCTCGATTTGCATCTATACTTGCCATATAAATGCTTGCATAAACTGCAATAACTGGATTGGAAATAATTGCACCAGCTTTTTTATACCAAATATAAGCTAGGTCAATTTTTTGTTCTTTTTCATATAGTTGTGCAATGAGAAAAGACCATCTAGCTTTAGTGTGTAAATCTTTCGCATTGTTTAAGCCTTTGATTAAATAGTTTGCAGCACTATCATTGATGCCAGATAAGTAATAACCATAAGCCAATTGCTCGTATAAAAATGGATGTAAACGACTTGGAAAGCCGACATCAGTTTTTAATAATTGTAATAAACTGATACCCTCATTGATTTCGCCAGCTTCAAAATAATTTCTGGCTTGCCAAATCATGCTTTCATTTCTTACATTTTTATTTTCCCATATTCTATTGTCTTCTGCAGATGCAATACTGAATTTCCCCGATTTATTTAAATTGCTACCAATGGGTTGATCGGCGCCATCTTCCTTTTCATAAAATGAGTAGTTGATGAATTGTAAAATACTAGCAGCGGTATCAAAATTTTTGTGATATAGATAAGCTTTAGCCATAAGTAAATAGGCGTCATCTACATAATTACTTCTTAAATCATGTAAAACAATATTGGCATTACAGCGATAAATGATTGAATCAATCGATTCTTTTGCAGTAACGCTTAAATCATAATCATAAAATGGCAGCAATTCTGTAAAATCATCTTCATGAATATCTTTTGCTTTTTGAATGATTTCTTCTAATGTAATTTCAGCATGGAATAAATAATTAAACTGGGATACTGTGTTTTGATATGCACGACGACCAAGCGTGTATTTTTTATCTAACAAACGTTCATAGGGAAGGGGCTTGTCAATTTCATTAATACCTGTTTTGTCTATCAGATCATTTGTTTTATTAGTTAATCCATCTTTTGCCTTATCGATTTTTTTATTGATAAAGTTGGTGAACTTTTTTTGGTTACTATCTAAAAATTGGTTCGCTTTTTTTACCAGCTTTGTGTTATTGATATCCAAAATAGATTTTGTAGTATCCTGGGCATTGATATGGCTACTATAAAGCAAAAATATACCCATCGCAAACAAGCAAATGAAGCGTTTAATCTGAGTATATGTATAATCTTGTTGCATAGGGTTAAAAACACCTTAAAAATAAGGCATATTCTGTTTAAATAAAGCAAAGGTTGTACCTTTATACAGATTAAAGATTATGGCAAACTTAGATATTAACAATACTTTTAAAAGACGCAGCAGCACTTATCGTTTGGTAGTGACCAATGATGACACTTATGACGAGGTCATTGCGTTTAGGTTATCTAGAAAATCAGTGTATTTTGGATTGAGTATTGCCTTCATGTTTTTAGTTGGATTAACAATTGCTTTAATTGCATTTACACCCTTGAGATATTATATTCCTGGATATGGGACCAAGGAAAGTCGATCAGCATTAGAATTACTTAAAATTCGTACCGATTCTTTAGAACAAGCGGTACATTTTAAAGAGCAGTATTTAGAAGGCATCAAAAAAGTATTATCAGAAGGAAATCCTCAACAATTGGATACCATACCACTAACACTTCCTGAGAGTTTACCCTCTTTAGACTAATTGTGTGAAGATGAAAAATAAAACTGATCAAATTCAATGGGGTAAGTTCGCTGGTCTTGCTAGCCAATGGGCCATTGCATTAACACTTTTCATTTTTTTAGGAAAATATATTGATCAAAAAATAGGAAGGGTATCGCCCCTTTTTTTATGGATTTCCCCTTCATTATTTATTGTATTTTCATTGTTCAAAATCGTTAGAGATACCCAACTTAAATCAAAAAAGTAAATGAATATCTATTTTCAAAAAAATTTTCTTCCGGTATTTGCCTTGTTTTTTGCAGTAGTTACTTTGTCTTTATTTCAACAAAACTGCGCTGTTTTAATTACGATCAATAGTAAATTTATCCTAGTAGTGAATGGCATTTTGTTTATGATTGCATTTTTCAATTTCAAAAGAATTAGTCAAGTAGACCTGAGTAAACCCAATGTGATGGTTCGATCTGTGATGACTGGGGCCATGATTAAGTTTATCATTTTCGGCGGTGCTGCAATATGGTATGCGATCCAAAAAAAAGCACCTATTGGCAACTATAATTTAATGATTGCAATGGCTTTGTATTTATTGTATACATGGATCGAAATAGGGTGGACTAGAATTAAAAAAGACGCTTAAAATAAATCAATTGTCAAAAGTTGAACACCCACTACACGCACTAAAAGCTTATTTACCTGAGGGGGCTTTTGAGCCTGTTTTAGCCTTGATTCATCAATACAAAGTGCATTTAACTGTTACCAAGGCAAGGAAATCTGTGTTGGGCGATTATCGACATCCACTTATGGGTGCCAACCATAAGATTTCGGTCAATGGTAATTTAAATCAGTATGAATTTTTAATCACGCTTTTGCATGAATTGGGTCATTTGCTATGTTAC
>JBIKJM010000147.1:0-4247 GCA_044360985.1 Sediminibacterium sp.
GGGAAGCGTTTATCGATGCGTATTTTCCCAAATACAGATTTATTAAATGCATTTGGAATCGCATTCAATGATATCCAAACTGCACTCAATAAAGAAAACGTAGAATTGCCTTCTGGCCGTATTTATGGCAATAAATCAGAATTTATTATTCGTACATTAGGAAGATTGTCTACCGAAGCAGACTTTAGAAATATTATTATCAAAGAAGATGCTGACGGTATTGTAAGATTAGGGGATATTGCAAAAGTGGAGCTTGGTCCAGAACAAGAAGATCAGGGTACATATTTTAACGGCGTGCCTGTGGTGATGTTGACCATCTCGCCTCAACCTGGTGCCAATCAAATTAATATTGCAGATGAATTTTACAAAAGATTAGAAGAAGTAAAAGCACAAAATAAATCAGACATAGAATTTGCTATACCAATTGACAATACCAAGAATGTACGTCGAGCTTTGTCGGAAGTGAAAGAAACGATTGTGATTTCATTTACGCTGGTAGTTTTGGTCATCTTCTTTTTCTTTAGAAATTGGCTCATTGCAATTAGACCTTTGATTGATATTCCAATTTCTTTGATAGCCACTTTCTTTATCATGTATTTGGCTGGTTTCTCCATTAATGTATTGACTTTATTAGCGATTGTTTTAGCAACAGGACTTGTTGTAGATGATGGGATTGTGGTCACCGAAAATATTTTTAGAAAACTAGAGGAAGGACTTCCTATCAAAGAAGCTGCCAGAGAGGGCAGCAAGGAAATTTTCTTCGCAGTCGTATCTACCTCTATTACTTTGGCGGTCGTATTCTTACCTGTTATTTTCTTACAAGGCTTTGTAGGCTCCTTATTTAAAGAATTTGGTGTGGTGGTTGCAGGCGCTGTTTTAATTTCAGCATTTGTATCCCTTACAATTACACCTGTATTGAATGTGTATCTGAATAGAAATGGCGGACAACACGGCAAATTTTACGAACGTACCGAGCCATTTTTTAAAGGAATGGAATTAGGCTATAAAAATGGACTCGCTAAATTTTTACAAATTAGATGGATGGCATGGGTGATTGTTGGCATTTGTTTTGTTTTGATTATTCTTGTTGGAAAAAATATTCAATCAGAGCTGGCGCCTATGGAAGATAAAAGTTCTGTTCGTTTTTCTATGTCAGCAGCCGAAGGAACCAGTTATGAGGACCTAAGAGCAGATTTATTTAAAGCGATTCGAATCATGCAAGACTCTATTCCTGAACAAGCTTTCACTTGGGGTAGTGTCCCATCATGGGGTGGCGGAAGCACTGGAGCATCTGGTAGATTAGGCATGGTGGATGTAAAAGAAAGAACAAGAACACAGACGGAAATTGCTGCAGATTTAAATAAGAAATTTAAACGCTTTAAAAACGTTCGTATTTTCTCTATAGAAGAACAAACCATTTCAGTTGGTATGATGTCTCGTGGTTCTTTGCCAGTGCAGTTCATTATTCAAAACTTAGATTTCCAAAAAATCAGAAAAGTGATTCCTGAGTTTTTAGAAGCAGCTAGAAAAGACAAGACCTTCCAAAATGTGGATGTGAATTTAAAATTCAATAAACCCGAATTAGACTTGACAATCGATCGTATGCGCGCTAAGGATCTTGGTTTATCTACAGCAGATATATCACAAGCATTACAATCTGCATTTAGTGGTGCACGTTCTGCTTATTTTATCATGAATGATCGTCAATACGAAGTGATTACACAGGTGCCTAAATCGGATCGTAATACACCTACGGATATCAGTAAGCTATATATCAGAAATAGTCGTGGAGAAAGTATTCCTATCTCAAGTGTATTGACAATAGAGGAGAATAGCAATCCTCCAAATCTATACCACTACAATCGTTTTAATTCTGCTACCATTTCTGCATCTTTAGCAGAGGGGAAAACAATTGGTGATGGAGTGAATGCGATGGATCGCATTGCAAAAGAGAAATTAGATGAAAGCTTCCTAACTGCCTTGAGCGGACCATCTAGAGACTTCAAAGAAAGTGCTTCAAACACTTCTTACGCCTTATTACTGGCGTTGATTCTAATTTATCTAGTGCTTGCAGCTCAGTTTGAAAGTTTCACGGATCCTTTCATCATCATGATTACTGTACCACTAGCCATTGCTGGCGCTTTGATTTCCCTATGGATGTTGGGTCAAACATTAAATATATTCTCGCAAATTGGCATCATTATGTTGATAGGCTTGGTGACTAAGAATGGTATCTTAATTGTGGAATTCGCCAATAAGAAAAGAGAAGCTGGTTTATCTATTAAAGAAGCTGTTTTAGAAGCAGCTTCGCAACGTTTAAGACCCATTTTAATGACCAGCTTAGCAACAGCATTGGGTGCATTGCCAATTGCCATTAGCTTAGGTGCAGCTGCCACGAGCAGAAAACCGTTAGGTACCGTAATTGTAGGAGGTCTAATGTTCTCTTTAATTTTAACTTTATTTGTGATCCCTGCTGTGTATACCTACTTATCAAGTAAACATAAGCGACACGTAAATTAATTCATTTATTTTTCAGTTCGGAAATAAAAGAATAGCCAACATTTGTTGGCTATTCTTTTATAATTATATCTTTCATAAATTTTGCAGTGGCTTTTTCAACGCTTACGATATCATTTGAAACGATTGGCGAAGCAATCACATGATTCCCAGTATTTGGCATGGCCATTTCCATCTTTAAATTAGCTGGGGTTGCAATTTGTTGCATCATTTTTTGAATGGCACTTACTTTAACTACATTGTCTTGACGCGCTTCATCCTTATAATAATACAATGCAAGCGTAGGTTGATGAATCTTTTTAAAAGTAGCTTCTGTCATCGTTGCTTCTAATAAATTCTGTAAATTAACAACGGCTTCTATTCTATAATGTGTATTCCAATATTTTGGGTAAGCGGAGTCTTTGTATTTTATATCTACATAATTACTTTTTAAAACAGCTCTGCCAATCTGCAAACCCCATGGGTTATCTAGTAATGGCGCAGATGGATTAAACACTTCAATATTTGGTGAATACAAAATCAAGCCTGCAATTTCTGGATAAGTAGCTGCTAACTGCAATGCCAAAGTACCACCAGTTGAAGTACCCATTAAAATTACTTTCTTGCCAATTTGTTTTCCAATAGCATAGGCCATTTTTGCAGATTCCCAATATTTTTCTGCAGTTAGATTCATAAGGTCTTCGGTGGTATCTATTCCATGCTCTGCCAATCTAGCTAAGTATAAATTACAATGAAATTGTTTGGCAATATTTTGATGCACTGGATCGCCTTCCATTTGGCTTGCACTAAAACCATGCAAATAAACTATGGCATATTCTGTCTGTGTTTTACTGCTATCTGCCCAAATAATTTTAGCTTGATTGTTGGGTTTAATCTTATGTGGCGCTTCCATTGCAGCAATATGAGCATCAAGGGCATTGATGCTTACAATAGTTGGTAACACGTCATTCAATATAGGTTTTGGAGGCTCAGGACCTAAAAAATAAATAACAAATAAAGCAATAAGGGAGAGAATGACTATTTTTAGTATACGCATTTGGCTATTTTATTTTAAAGCTAGTTATTTTGAAGGCCTTAAAAAAATATTTTGCTTTTCTAAAACCACTAAATTGCAGCTATGAATAAAGAAAGGTTTTTATCATTGGATGTTTTTCGCGGCATGACAATCTGCTTGATGATCATTGTCAATACACCCGGGGATGCATTGCATACTTTTGCGCCTTTCAAACATGTAAGTTGGCATGGATTTACACCTGCCGATTTAGTATTCCCATCCTTCTTATTTGCTGTGGGTAATTCACTCAGTTTTGTTTTACCCAATTTAGAAAAATCAGGTAGATCTAAAGTGCTTTTTACAATTTTCAAACGAACATTTATTTTATTTGCTATAGGTTTCCTAATGTCCTGGTTCCCATTTACTAGCGCTTTACAAGACGCCAGAATATTTGGTGTATTACAACGTATTGCCCTTGTATATGGGCTTGCGGCATTGATTGCCCATTTTATGCATGAAAGGGTAGTCAAGGTATTGACTGCTGTATTGTTATTGACTTATTGGTATCTAGCGGCACGTTATGGACCAACAGGAGACCCATTTAGCTTGACAGGAAATGCTGTTTTAAGGTTGGATTTGTATTTATTTGGGCCCAATCATTTATACCAAAATAATGGAGTTGTTTTCGATCCAGAAGGATTGCTTAGCACATTGCCAGCTATTGTAAATGTATTAG
>JBIKJM010000148.1:0-4211 GCA_044360985.1 Sediminibacterium sp.
ACACATCTTCTCCTGGTGCGCAAGTTAAAATACTAATTTGCATTGCCGCTTTGGTGCTATCCTGTGCAGCGAGTCTAGTGGATGTAAATAATCCGAACAATAACAATAGTGGAAGTAAACAAAGTTTACGCATTGTGTTGATTTATTCGTGTAGCCTTATTTTCTACTATAGTTTGGCGATTCTTTAGTGATATCAACATCATGTGCATGGCTTTCTCTCATACCAGCATTGGTGATTTGAACGAATGTGGCATTTTGCAAATCTTTTACAGTTTTTGCACCACAGTAACCCATACCAGCTTTTAATCCACCGACAAATTGATAAACAATTTCTCCTAATGTGCCTTTGTAAGCAACGCGACCTTCAATCCCTTCTGGTACAAACTTTTTAGCGTCTGCATCTTCTTGGAAATAACGATCACCACTTCCTTGAGACATGGCGCCAATGCTTCCCATGCCACGGTATCCTTTGAATTTTCTGCCTTCGTATATAATTGTTTCGCCAGGACTTTCTTCGGTACCTGCAAAAATACTGCCCATCATCACGCAATTGGCACCAGCTGCTATCGCTTTGACCATATCGCCTGTATAACGAATACCACCATCTGCAATAATTGGAATATTTTTTCCTTTGAGTGCTTTGGCTGCTTCCATGATGGCTGTTAATTGCGGTACGCCAGCACCTGCTACTATTCTTGTTGTGCAAATAGAGCCTGGGCCAATACCTACTTTAACTGCATCTGCACCAGCGGCTGCCAATGCTAAAGCACCTTGACCTGTAGCGATATTACCTGCAATGACCGGTAAGTTTTTAAAATTTTTCTTAATCAACTTCAATGCTTCAATCACGCCCTTGCTATGTCCATGTGCACTATCTAATGAAACGATATCTACACCAACACTTTGCAATGCTGCCGCACGATCTAATACATCTTTTGTAATACCTAAAGCAGCACCCACTAATAAACGACCAATGCTATCTTTAGCTGCATTTGGGAATGCAGTGACTTGTAAAATATCTCTGTAAGTAATTAAGCCAATTAATTTTCCTTGTTTGTTGACAACAGGTAATTTTTCAATTTTATATTGGCGTAATATTTTTTCTGCTTTCTTTAAATCCGTTCCTTCTGGTGCAATGATTAATTTTTCACTGGTCATCACTTCACTCACTTTTCTTTTACGATCTGTTTCAAAGCGTAAATCACGGTTGGTGAGGATGCCCACTAATTTGTGGTTTTTGTCAACAATAGGAATACCGCCAATTTTATTATCGCGCATTAAGTTCAATGCATCGCCAATGGTCGCTGTTACTTCTAAAGTGATAGGGTCTACAATCATGCCACTCTCGCTACGTTTTACTTTACGCACTTGTTCTGCTTGGCGTTCAATAGACATGTTTTTGTGAAGGATACCAATGCCACCTTCTCTTGCAAGTGCGATCGCTAATTGCGCTTCGGTCACTGTATCCATTGCAGCAGACAAAACTGGCACATGCAATTTGATATGCTTGGTCAATTGTGCGTGGATATTTACTTCGGAAGGGAGGACTTCGGAATAGGCAGGCATTAGTAACACATCGTCAAATGTCAAGCCTTGTCCAAAAATGCGGGAGGTAGAATTTCTTGTTGCCATAGGCAAAGATAGGGCAAGCCCATATTTAGGCAAAATCCTTTTTTAACGGATACTATAAAATGCACCGCCATGGGGGAGGATGAGGCCGTTTAATTCGAGGGTTAGTAAATGCGTGGAAAGCAACCCTATATTGAGATTGAACAGATTGGCAAGGTGGTCCTGGTGGATGGGGCTATGCTTATTAATAATGGCCAAAATTTCTTGGCAAATAGGGCTTAGGTCAAAGGGCAGGAGCTTTTGAATAGGGGTATTATTGTCAGGTACTGCCCAGCCTAGGCTTTCTAATAATTGGGTGGGGCTCTGGTATAACTGAGCCGTATTGGACCGAATGAGTGCTAGGCAACCCAAACTTTTTTGGTCCGTAATCTTCCCAGGCACAGCGAAAACTTCTCTATTATAGCCTCTAGCAAGCCCGGCCGTAATCATGCTTCCGCCCTGCACTTGAGATTCAATCACGATGGTGGCATCGGTCATGCCTGCGACAATGCGATTGCGTTTTGGAAATTGAAAAGGAAGTGGTTGGGTATTGCTATTGTTTTCTGTAAGGATGCCACCCATCTCCATCATTTTATCGGCTAAGCGATAATGTTGTGCTGGGTAGATGCTATCCAACCCTGTTGCAATGACGCCCCAATTTGGAATTTTTAATTGACATGCTTTTTCATGCACCATACCGTCAATGCCCAATGCCAAACCGCTGACTACACCCAAATTTAAATGTTGTATGCCTTCGAGTAATTCTTGAATCACTTTATCGGCATAGAGCGTGTGGTTGCGTGTGCCAACAATACTAATTAAAAAAGGAAGGTTCCATTTTTTAGATCCTTTTGAAAATAAGAGCGTGGGCGCGTCTTCACATTGAAACAAACGATTTGGATAAGCCGCGTCTTCTATGCAAGTTGTTTCGATACTTAATTGAGTGATGGTGGAGAGTTCTTCAGAGGCTGCTTTTAAAGGCCAAGGAGACAGGAGGCTTTCAACAGATTTTAATTCAAGCTCCATCAAGGCTTCTCCGCCTTGTTTACATGCATTGTAAATGGACATGGCAGAGCCAAATACATGGATTAATTTTTTTCGTTCATATAAATTGATGCCAGGTAATTGTGAAAAAGCAATGGCATATAAAAGGGATGGATTCATTGCTTGAAAATCCGAATTAAATCAAATCAATATTCAAGTATAAATACGCAAATTAAATTCAAAAAAGTAATTTGTATACAATTCAATGCGCGATAGGGATACGATTATCTAAGCATGATTTTACTTAAGCGTAATGGTAAAACTAGTTCTTCTATTTTTAGCTCTACCAGCTGCAGTATTGTTATCTGCGATTGGCATAGTAGCCCCCAATCCCTTGCGCTGTATACGATTAGCGGCAATGCCTTTTTGTTGTAAGTAATCGCCAATGGCGTTGGCTCTTTGTAAGGATAGTACATTATTTTGTGCTGCTGAACCAGTATTATCCGTATGTCCTTCAATTAAAATTTGAGCATTCAATGTATTATTTAAATAACGAACCAATGCATCTAACTCCACACTAGAAATAGCTTGCAAAACAGCAGCATTCGTTTCAAAATACACTTGGTTGAATGTTTTTGTAAATTCTTTTTCAATTGGTGTCAATGCAAAATCAAATGTTTTTCCAGCCATTAATTTTACGCTATCTATTGGAAGGATGCTGCTCAAATAATCATGTCCAGGGCTATTTATTTTTAAACCTAGGCTATCAAAATAGGGTAGCGCTAATAAAAATTGCCCCATACTATCAATTTGCATTTCCATCATTGGATAACCAGAAGCTGGATCAACAATTTGTAATGCTGCAGCAAGTGCTTTTTTTGTTGTTGCATCTACAATTTGCCCTTTGATAAACCAGGTTTTAAAAGCTCTTGTGTTTTCAGCTAAAGTGATTTTATAAATATCCAATTCGCCTCTGCTGTCTGATCTATCACTAGCGATATACGCATTGGCGCCATTGCTTGCAACAGCAATACTTCCTTCATTGTCATAGGTATTAATAGGATAACCAAGATTAACTGGTGTAGTCCAATTGCCATCGATCTTTTTTCTTGAAACATAAATATCCGATCCACCGAATCCAGCGCGCCCATTGCTTGAAAAATATAAACTCTGATTGTCTGAGTGGATGAATGGGGTTTGGTCGTCTCCTTTTGTATTAATCGTTGGTCCAAGGTTCATGGCTTCTTCCCAAAATCCTTTTTCATTTTTATACGATACATAAATATCAATGCCGCCATATCCGTCGGGGCGATTGCTGGCAAAATAAATAGCGTTACCGTCGGGTGCGATACTTGGGGCACTTTCCCAATAATCACTATTAATTTTTTGACCTAAATTTTTTGGCTTTGACCATCCCCATGTACTGCGTTGTACTTTATAAATATCATATCGGCCATAGCCTTGTTCTGCATAATCTGCAGCATAGTATAAAGTTTGTAGGTCGGCACTCAAACTCATGCTCCCTTTTTTTGCTGCAAAATTTAAAGTATCAGATAATGGAACGGCTGCAGAAAATCCATCAACACCCATACTGCTAGTGTAAAAATCTTCTCGACTTA
>JBIKJM010000149.1:0-4199 GCA_044360985.1 Sediminibacterium sp.
ATTCCGGCAACTTATACCATCACGCATTTAAAAGAATTAGAAACGATCTTATAGGAAGTTAATAGGTATTACCATCTTGCTAGGACAGTCACACCGCCTTTCACCGTATCCCCGATCTTACAATCAATTTGGGTGCCAATTGGCAATAATAAATCTACCCTACTGCCAAATTTAATAAAACCATATTCGTCACATTGGTTGAATGAAGTTCCAACAGCAGCATAGTTACAGATTCTTCTTGCAAGTGCACCAGCAATTTGTTTTAATAAAATAGTCCCCTTTTCATTTTCAACCACCACAGACCATCTTTCATTATCGGTAGACGACTTAGGATGCCATGCCACTAAAAATTTCCCTGGATGGTATTGATTATAAATAATATTACCAGCAACCGGCAAACGATTCACATGCACATTGGCAGGACTCATAAACACACTTAACTGAATTCTTGGTTCCTTATAAAACTCATCTGGCATCAATTCTTCAATCACCACCACTTTGCCATCTGCAGGAGCAACAATAGAAGAAGGATCCATCGTTAATGCACGGTTAGGCATTCTAAAAAAGGAAACGATGAATAAAAAGAAAGCCACTGTAATCACAAATACAGACCAAGCTAGTAAAGCACTTATTGGAAATAAATAAGAGAAATTAATTAAATTCAAAACACCTACCAAAAATGCAATCAATGCAATCGTAGCTGTTCCTTCTCTGTGTATGGTCATAAATAGCAATTTTGCCAAAGGTAATTCATCTAAAAGATAAATTGAAGCAATATCCAAACAAATGGCCCTGCAAACAAGATAGAATCAAATCGATCTAAGAAGCCACCATGTCCAGGCATCATACTACCACTGTCTTTCACGCCTGCCATGCGTTTTAATTTACTTTCAAAAAGATCGCCCAAATTCCCCATCACAGATGCCACAAATGTGATCATGTAGAGGTACTTGGTCGCAATAGGAATATATTGACCTGCCACAGTAGATAGTATTACAACAGATAAAATAATACCAGCAATGGTGCCTTCCCATGTTTTTTTAGGCGAGATGGGAGAGATGGGCGTACGACCAATAAAAGAGCCCACGATATAAGCCATGGTATCATTTACCCAAACGGTCACAATCACTAAAATAGGCACCATCAATTCTATATTTGGAAAAAACATAGACATCGCCGAATTCAAAAACATGCCCCTCATGGCATAAAATAAGGACAGGCTAATTGTAATGTAGATAAAGCCAAAAAAACTAATCGCTATATTTTTTACTTCCGCTTTTCTTGCAAATACATCTGCTACCATCATCAATACTAGGGCAACTGGCATGGCTTTCAAGCCAATCCATCTTAAACCAATTCCTTGATATGCAAGTGGCAAACTATTTTTTATAAAATCGGGCAATACAATATCTGTTGGCGCTAAACTCGTCATCATCAGTATACCCACCACCAATACACCCCATTGATGCATTTTTGAAATTTGTTGATAAGAAGGAAAAATAATGCGCATCAATTTTTGATACTCATATAAACAACCAATTTGTATTAATAAAAACAAAGCAAAATAAGACCAGTTATTAAAGAGTAGTCCTGCTAACATAATCAACACAAATACAATAGCAGACAATGCCCTCACTTTAAAAACAGAAAAATTAAACGCCATCTGTGGTCTTTTTTAATTGTTTGAACAAAATAAACAATGCTATTAATCCAATGATGACCCAATAATAAGTCAAGTTGGAATCCATTACTTGGTCTATTTTCTTTGGATTATTTCTTACTGCATACAAAGCAGTTACGCCAATCGCATTGTTGACAAAATGCATTAGTATCGGCAACCAGATTGTTTTAGTATAATAATAAATCAAACCAAGTACAATACCCAAAGACATTCTTGATAAAAAGCCGAAATAAGAAAAATGAAATGCGCTAAATAAAATAGCAGTGATTAAAATCGCCAACAATGGTTTACCGGACCAGTCTGTAATTATTTTTTGAAGCGTTGCTCTAAAATACAATTCCTCTACAATAGCGGGCACCACTGCAATAGCCACAATCGCAAGTATTAAATCTCCAATCGAACGCATTTGAGTCATGGCCATCAACGCTTTTTTATATTGCGCTTCTAGGTCCGTTGCCCAGGTTCTAATGCTGGAAGAAAATGTGATTTTATCTGTAAGGTCACCCAATGCACCGCTCAATATCAGTCCTGTAAATGCTAATAAAATAACAATCCCTACCTGTTTTTCAGAGGCGATTGGCTTGAACCCTAAATTAGATGTGAAAGTTCCTTTGGTAAAATAAGCCACCACTAAAGCAGGTACGCCAAAGCCTATGATGGAGGCAAATGCATTGGCAATTTGCGTCATGCTGGTATTTTCTGGGCGCAATAAAACAGACTGAATATCAGTAAAAGGTGTATTCAATGCAGCTGCCACAATTGAAAATGTGACTAAGCCGCCTAGTATCATACTCAATCCAGTCATGGATATAAATAGAACCATCCTGAATCCAGGACTCATATTAAAAATAGAATTTTCATTAGTATACATGTCAATACAATTAATTGGTACCTTTGCCCCCGTATCGGTTAGATGCAAGATAATGAATTCATATGGTATCTATAGGGAACATACAATTACCAGATTTTCCGCTTTTATTAGCACCCATGGAGGACGTCAGTGATCCCCCGTTTAGGGCCGTGTGCAAAGACAATGGCGCAGACCTGATGTATACCGAATTTATTAGCAGTGAAGGCTTGATTAGAGATGCAATAAAGAGTAGGCAGAAATTAGATATTTATGATTACGAGCGCCCAATAGGTATTCAAATATTTGGGGGAGATGAAGAAGCGATGGCCTTGTGTACTAAAATCGTTGACACAGTAAACCCAGATTTAATTGATATTAATTTTGGTTGCCCCGTAAAAAAAGTGGCGATGAAGGGCGCTGGCGCAGGCGTTTTAAGAGACCTTGACTTGATGGTGCGTTTAACCGAAGCCGTGGTAAAAAGTACCAACCTTCCTGTGACAGTGAAAACAAGATTGGGATGGGATGATAGTAGTTTGAATGTGCATGAAGCAGCATTGAGATTACAAGATGTTGGGATAAAAGCCTTGGCCATTCATGGACGTACAAGAGTGCAAATGTACAAAGGCGAAGCAGATTGGACCATCATAGGCAATATCAAAAATGACCCAAGAATTCATATTCCTATTTTTGGTAACGGGGATATCAATTCTCCAGAAAAAGCATTAGAATATAAAAATAAATATGGTGTGGATGGTGTGATGATTGGTAGGGCTGCCATTGGCTATCCATGGATCTTTAGAGAGATCAAACATTTCCTTGCGACTGGAGAAAAAATGAAATCACCTACTGTCGAAGAACGTGTAGAAGTCGCTAGAAAACATTTAATTAAATCTTTAGAATGGAAAGGCCCCATTGGTGGCATCAACGAAATGCGCAGGCATTATGCCAACTACTTAAGAGGCTTACCAAACATTAAAGAATATAGAAATCAATTGGTGCGCATCACAGAGCGCGAAGGCATCGAAGCGATCTTGGATGAGATTAAAGAAAAATTCAAAGGCATTGAAATAGACTCAGGTAAAATTGTATTAGAGAACTACCACGAGCATTGTCCTATCAATTAAACTAGGAATCAACCTTCTTTTTATTTTGGAATAAATATACCTATTACTTTTTAATAGCCTCAATAATTTTTGCATCTAAAGGATCCACACTCATTGGAAAATAATGTGTCAATACCCCTTGCTCATTGATTAAGTATTTACAAAAATTCCAAGCAGGCGCTTGATTACACCAACCATTTAAATTTGCAGTTGTTAACCAAGTATAAACTGGATTTTGATTATTTGATTTGATGACAACCGACTTAGACATTAAGGGGAAACTCACTCCATAATTTTTTTGACAGAAAGCAGCAATGGCTTGATCATCTTTTGTTTCTTGATTTTTAAAATCATTGGCAGGAAAACCAACCACCACCAAAGAACCCGAAAACTGTTTAGCTAATTTTTCTAAATTTTCATACTGACCAGTATAACCACAATCACTCGCTGTATTCACTATCAAAACTTTTTTTCCTTTGAATTGCTCAAAACTAAATGCATTGCCTGCAATATCTTTTGTTGTTAAACTATAGAATTCAACCGTCCCTTTCTTCAAATCTGCATT
>JBIKJM010000150.1:0-4187 GCA_044360985.1 Sediminibacterium sp.
TAGTACTTGGAGCAACAACTGCATCCTATGATTTAGAACAAGAGCCTGAAAATTTTAAATCGATAGAAGCAATTACGGAATTAAAAATTCAAGAAGCGACAAAACAATTCATTGGCACTATTTTTCAAATGCCTCCACAACATTCTGCAATAAAAAAAGATGGGAAACGATTGTATGAGTCTGCACGACAAGGGATCGAAGTAAAAGTAGATCCAAGACAAATTACCATTGACAATTTTGAAATTACAAAAATCAATTTACCACATGTTGAATTTAGAGTCCTATGTTCAACAGGTACGTATATAAGAAGCTTGGTCCATGATTTTGGACAAGCGCTAGGAGTAGGTGCTTATATGAGTGGATTAAGAAGAACAAAGATTGGCGCATTCAATGTCGAAGATGCTATACAGTGGGAGGATCTTGAAAAAGAAATTACTACTTTGTTAGAAGGGTAATCCAATTCCAAATTGCCATGCATAGTTATTCACTTTAAGTCCATTGGGTTTAAGTTCATTCCATTTCATATCACTCAAATTCAACCAGCCATTATTGTCTTGTCGAGTTGGGTCTTTCATCTTTAAGGCATAGTCAATTCTGATAATAAAATAATCAAAGTCCATTCGCAATCCAGTACCTACACCAATTGCAAGATCCTTATACAATCGATCTAATTTAAATCCTGCGTTGATGTCGTTTCCTAAATCCCTTGTGTTCCAAATATTACCTATATCTGTAAAAAGGGCAGACCCGATTTTGTAAGAACCAAGTTGTAATAATGTAAATCGGTATTCAAAGTTGGCTTCTAATTGCAGGTCTCCAAATCGGTCAAAATTTTGACGAGATGCACTTGTGTCATAAAATGTTGAACTGCCTAATCCAAGTTGTCTTAAGCCCCAAGCGCGCATACTATAAGGACCTCCAGCTGTAAATTGTTTAAAGAAAGGCAGTTGCCCACTAAGTTTTGTATTGTTACTATAGTTATTTCCCCAACCACCCATTAATCTCCAAGCAATTTCTGAATTATCGTACTTATAGGTAGACCTGTATTCTGCTTCTAATTTTAAATAACGATAAAAATTATTCGTTAATTTTTGCGAAAGACCAAGTAATCCACCCGCTTCTTCGATACCCAAACGTAAATATTCTTGTTGACGTGGATGTTTGGAAGAATTACCAATATTGGTATAGCTTAAGGATTGACTCACAATATTACCCTCGTTAAATGAAGACCTTAAAAATGGGTTTAAAATCAACAAGCTGTCTAGTTTAGAAAACTTATTTAATAAGTATAGTTCAATATTCAGTGGGTGGTAGTTGATGACTTGTTGTTTTCCATTTTTATTTTTTTTCCACTCATATCCCCAATTTGTTGTGAAAGATTTTAATTGGTAGTAGTCCAGACGGTCCATATAGGAACCATACATAGAGAAGTTTGATTTAACGTTTTGATTCGCCTTGGCTTCTTTTTTAACAAATGGAATTAATAAATTAGGGAAGCTATAAGTTTGACCCACATTCCACAATAAGGTTTGTGTGACGTTGCCTCCACTATTTAAATTCAATTCCACACCAAGTCTAAGACTTGTGATGGATGGGATTGCTTTTCGTTGTACGTTCTTATCTTTGTAAGTCAGGTTAGTAGATAGACCCAATAAATTTCCAGATCCAAGCTGTGCTGTATTTCTGCTACCCTCAATATCAAAATTGACACTTCTTCTAGTATTGGGAACTAAAAAATAATGAAGGTATATGCTATCATTGACCAAAGTAGCTCTACCATCTACCTGCTGCCATGCACCAAGACTACTAAATTTATTCAGTGTTTGGTAATAGCTGGATTCATTAAATAGACTTCCTTTTTGAATGAAAGCTTGTTCTTTAAACAGCGCAGATTTGAATTTTGGATTGGTATAAAGATGCACAAGATGATCGAGTGTTTCTTTTTTTGTAGGTGGGTTGATAAGCAAACTGTCTGGTATATCTAACACGGCTAAGTCGCTATAAAATAGTTGTTGACCAATACGATATTGCTTTGTGATGTCTTTTGTTAGGTTTCTTAATTGGATACTAATTTTCCAACTTGGATTTTGGTTTTTCTTTTCCTTTGCTTCGGTAATCTGTGTAATTTGATTGAGTGGATCAAGTTCTAATACCATTAAGGAAGCATCGATTGTATCTACTTCTGCAAATATCTTTTCTTTGGTGAAATTAAAAAATCCGTTCGCTCTAAATAAAGCAACCAATCTATCTAATTCATTATTGATGACTTCGTTGGAAAAAGCTTGTCCCTTTTTTAAGTAACTATTTTGACTATTGTTTAAAGCGATATTTTGTAAAATAGGATTTGATAACTGGAAGGCAATGCTATCTAATAAAGTTTTTTTATTGAGTTCAACTTCCATGGTGACTGTTGTTCTCCATTCTTTTTTGACTGTATCAGTCCTAATAATGGGTGTCAAAATAGGGTGATAGTAGCCCTCTGATGCTAAAAAGCTGGACATGTATTGTATCGTCCTACTCATTCTTTCAGGCTGATAACTTTGAGGCTTAATGATGGTATTGAAAAAACCATATTGTCGAATTTTAAGCACTTTGGTACTATCATCCCAATAATTACTCAATGCAATGGAGAGTTCCTTAGCTTGGTGCTTTGTGATGGCATCTTTGACAATGATTTTATTATTGTAAATGAACTCCTTTTCCTTTGGATAATTGTGCACAATAGCTCTTTTCAAATCTGCACAGCTGTTTAAAAAAAATAAAAGGCTGAATAGACTCAAACTTGATGAGAATCGAATAATTTTAACTTTCCCTAAATGCATGCGCATGATCAATAAGAATGAACTCAAATATATCCAATCTTTCGCCCATAAAAAACATTGGGCAGAAGAATCTGTTTTTATCATCGAAGGACCAAAGATGATGGAAGAGCTGATGGCTTCAGAATGGGTGATTCGACAAGCTTATGCCACCAAGGAATGGATCGAAACCCAGCCCTTTAAGCCGCATTATGTGACCGAGGTAGCCGATTTTGAATTAGATAAATTGACCCAATTGCATAAGGCTAATCAAGTTTTGGCATTGGTTGAAAAAAAACAAATGAATCCCTCCCTAAAGTTAAAGGATAAATTAACCTTGTTGCTAGATGGTATACAAGACCCAGGAAATTTAGGCACCATCATAAGAACAGCCGACTGGTTTGGGCTAGAACAAATTGTTGTGAGTGCTGATACCGCAAGCTGCTTTAATCCAAAAGTGATTCAAAGCACCATGGGAAGTATTTTAAGGGTGGATGTGATTGTGGAAGATTTAGAAGCGTTGATTCAATCCTCCAAGATGCCTGTTTATGGCGCAGTGCTTGAAGGGAAGTCCATACAAGCAACCAAATTGGCGAAGGAAGGATTATTATTAATTGGGAACGAATCTAAAGGCATTCGATCCCCGCTTTTAGCATTGATTACGGATCCAATTACGATTCCAAAATATGGCGCTGCAGAATCCTTAAACGCTGCTGTAGCAACCGGGATTATTTTAGCCAAATGGCAACATTAATCGAATCTAATTGCTTTAGCAGGACTGATTTTTTTGATCCAAATTGTGGGTAAAAGAAAAGATAAGTAACAGACGATGGCTGTTCCAAAAATAACACTGATCACTTGTAATGGTTGAATCTGGATTGGAAGCACATCAATTAAATAAGCAGACTCATCTAATTGAATCCACTGAAATTTTAATTGAAGGAAGGACAGTCCAAGGCCAATGAATACGCCTATTCCGATACCTGCAAATGCAATAAAACTCGCTTGGTATAAAAATACTTTTTGGATCATGGCATGGGTTGCGCCCATTGCATTCAAACTGCCAATCATTGGAACACGCTCTAATAATAAAATCAATAAACAAGTGATGAGGTTTACAACAGCTATGAATAGCATAATAAAAATGGTAATATCCCTATTGATACTTTGAACTTGAATCCAATCAAAAAGTTGAGGATACATGTCGGCGCTTGCACTGGCAACCCAATTTTCTGGAAGTATGGATTGGATGTCTATTTGAATCTGAGCTATTGTACTTAAGTCATTCACATTTACTTGATAGCCTGTAATTGCATTAGGAGCTTGAATTAATTGTTGTAATAATTGAATATCCACAAATACATTTTTAAGATCGTAGGCTTCGATACC
>JBIKJM010000151.1:0-4138 GCA_044360985.1 Sediminibacterium sp.
GCTGTTCCAGAAATTGGAGACGAATATGAGGGTGTTGTAAAAGGCGTTAAGGAGTTTGGTGCTTTCGTTGAGTTTATGCCAGGCAAACAAGGTTTATTACACATTAGTGAAATTAGCTGGAAGCGTTTGGAAACTATGGAAGGTATCTTTAATGAAGGCGATACGGTGAAAGTGAAATTAATTGGATTAGACCCTAAAACAGGTAAGTTCAAATTAAGTCATAAAGTTTTATTACCTCGTCCTGAGCAAGCGACTCGTGAAGACAGAGGTCCTCAACAATAGAATTTAGATAGATTCAATATAAATGCCCTGCAAATTCGTAGGGCATTTTTTTGTAGCTAACTTTGCATATAAAGCCACTACTTAAATATTTTATTAGAATAAACACCTATCCCTTGGCTCTCGCTCGCAAGCTCGAACGCTCGCTACGGAATAGTATTTATTCTAATTTTGAAAAATATTATTAAATGAATTAGAATAAGTTTAAAAGATAGTACCCCGAAGCCGATTTCGGTTCCTTCCGCATGAGGATGAGGGGTAGCTTTCTTTTATACTTTAAAGTATGGTTACCATTCAAAACGAATCGATCATAAAATAATATAGCATATGTCCAAAGAATACATAGAAATAGCCTTCGACTTCAGCAATCAGGATCAATTTGATATGCTCGTGGCTGAACTATCTGAATTAGGCTTTGAAGGCTTCAATGAAGAGGAACTCGAAGAAGGCAGGAATGATGGCGTGGCATTGTCTAATGGATTGGGCGTGGGTGCTGGGCATTGTAAGACCTTTATGCTGGCAGATCAATTTGAAGCTGAATTAGTACAAAATGAATTAGATATTATATTCAATCAATACCATTTAACTTATTCTAAATCAGTTATTAAAGAACAAAATTGGAATGCCATTTGGGAATCTAATTTTGATCCTGTTAGGGTAGGTGACTTTGTTGGAATCAGGGCGCATTTTCATCCAGATTTTGAGCCAGCAGTAACTTATGATATTAAGATTACACCCAAAATGAGTTTTGGTACAGGGCATCATCCCACCACATTTTCGGTGATGCAGTTGATGCAAAGGCTTGATTTTAAAGATAAAACAGTCTATGATTTTGGCACTGGAACGGGTATTCTTGCCATCCTTGCCGAAAAATTAGGTGCTATAAAAGTGCTTGCAGTGGACAATGATGACTGGTGCATAGAAAATGCATTAGAGAATATTCAAAACAACGCATCTAAAGTCATTTCTATTGAAAAAGTGGCTTCTGCCTTTCAAAAAGACCAATATGATATTGTTTTAGCCAATGTCAATAGGCATATTATAGAAGCCAATATGGACGAATTAACTCAAATCGGTAAACCAGGAGGCATTTTAGTTCTAAGTGGCTTATTAATTGAGGACCAATTAGATATGATTGAATTGGCGGGTTCAAAAGCTTGGATATTCCAAGAAGCCCAACCCCTGGATGGATGGGTTAGCCTCCTATTCAATCGGTAGTTTCGAGCCCTAGTATCGAGTATTTACTATATCGCTAACAGGCATTATTTTTATTGATCGTATATTTGCCTACCTCAAACTTGTTTTCATGAACGAAATGATGCTGATTGTACTTGCTTACTTTATTGGTTCCATACCAACATCCATTTGGGTAAGCAGAACTGTTTTTGGCATTGATATTCGCGAATATGGTAGTGGAAATCCGGGTGCGACCAACACTTTTAGAGTTTTAGGGTCTAAGTGGGGGACTTTTGTAATGACGGCGGATATTACTAAGGGCGTGATTGCTACCTCTTTATATATATTGATGCCCTTTTATTTACAAAATGAGTTGGCTAGAACCAATTTCATGATTGTTTTAGGTTTGGCTGCAGTTGTTGGTCATATTTTTCCTATTTGGGCAGATTTTAAAGGTGGTAAGGGTGTGGCGACTATTTTAGGCATGGCACTGGCTATTCAGCCGATTGTGGCGCTCATCTGCATTATTGTGTTTTTGATTACTTTGTTTACAACCAGATTTGTTTCCTTGAGTTCTATGCTGGCTGGTATCGTTTTTATGGTTTTGATTCTGTTTATTTACAATGAAAAGGAAACATCCTACAGAATATTTGCCATCATTGTAGCATTATTGGTCTTGATTACGCATCAAAAGAATATAGGGAGATTAATCAATGGAAAAGAGAACAAGGCTCCATTGTTCAAAAAAGATAGTAAATAGCCAGACTAAGTCTGGAAAAATATTTTATTTTTATTTGATTATCAATAGATTAGAAAGAATTATTCAATTTACTATTTTCAACTAGTTAGAATTGCTTAACTTTACAATCCTAAAAAATCCTAACATTTATGTCGATAAGTCAGAATATTTTGGAGAAATTACAGTTAAAGGATGAGAAAAACCTACTGATTCAAGGTTTACCATCAAGTGTAGAGAAGCAGTTTGCAAAGTTGAATTATTGTAAGAATCTGACGCCTTTATTAAAGACAAGGAAAATTGATTTCGCACTTATTTTCGCAATTAACCAATTGCAACTAAACAATATCCTAAAAGAAGTATTTTCTGCATTGACGCATGAAAGTAAATTATGGATTGCTTATCCTAAAACAAGTTCAAAGATTGTTTCTGATTTAAATAGAGATGCTAGCTGGGAAATTTTAGCCAACAATGAATATGAGGCTATTCGTCAAGTGACTTTAGACCATGTATGGACGGCATTGCGTTTTACAAAATACGATCAGATCCCAAATAGAAATAGAGCCTTCGCTGGATTCAAATCTCCTAATATTGAGATTGACGATTTTGATAAAAGATTGATTGCTTTACCAATTGAAGTAGAAAAATTATTCCAATCACACGAGGAAGCGAGAGAGTTCTTTACATCTCTTTCTATTATCAATCAAAAGGAATATTTAAGTTGGATCAATGGAGCTAAAAAAGATGAAACCAAGCAAAAGCGTTTAGAGGCGACTTTAGAAAAATTAATTGCTGGTAAACAAAATCCTTCCGAGAAATAATAAAATTATTTCATTCCTAGAATAGGTAAATTTTATGAATAGGAAATCTATTTATGAATAGTGCATCTATTTAAAGATCACAGTTCCAATGATCTTGGTTAACTCGCGCTCTGCATCTTTTAGATGCTTATGAATGTGTAGTAATTGAATTTGTTCCTCACCTTGCACTTGCTCCATATCATCCTGATTCTGACGAATCATTTTTTTAATCTTTCTTAGTTTATAATAAAGCAAACTCACTTCAATTTGATGCTGGAAAGTGATATCCTCCACTGCTTTCTTGAGACCTAGTTTTTCATTCCATCTTAAACTTAATTCATGTTCTGGCTCAAAAAGTCCCATCACCAATTGTTGAATCTGTGGGTCTTCATGGTATTGCAGTGTTTTATTATTGGGTATTTTACCTGCTACCTGCCATTCAAAATAAGTTTTAACCAATTGTATCATGTCTTGATTGTCCAAAGGGAAGGGCTCTAATTCTTCTGCAATCCAATTGGAAGCCATTCTGCCATCTGCTAAAACTTCATTGCCAAATTCAATCAATAAACGGATTAAGTTCTTTTCGTGTAAAAAATCCTTATCAAGAACAAGGTCAATATTATCAAGGTCCTGTGTTTCTTGTTGGAAGCTAGGCATTAAGATAGCCGCTTCGTCATAGGCCATCTTCTTTTCATCTTTGACAATTTTGTCACGCTTGAACTTATTGACCAATTGGGTTAAACCGGTTTCATCAATACGTAATATGTCAGCACATTTTCTTACATACTCTTGTAATTTTGTAAAATCTTCTGCCTTATTGATCTTACTTAAAGTCTCTGCCATTTGATTGACTAAACTATTTTTTTTATTTAGGTCGTTCCCAACTTCTTTTAATTGGACTTCTAATTGGAATAAAATAAAATCCTTTTTTGCAGATTGTACAAATGCACGGAATGCATCTGGCCCCACTTTATTGACATAACTATCTGGATCCTCATTGTCTGGAATTAACACCAATTGGACGTTCAATCCTTCCTCTAAAGCCATATCCAATCCCCTTAATGCTGCTTTCACACCTGCGGCATCACCGTCATAAATAATCGTTAGGTTCTGTGTGTATTTTTTAACCAATCTTAATTGATCAATA
>JBIKJM010000152.1:0-4124 GCA_044360985.1 Sediminibacterium sp.
ATACAAATACTGTTGATAAATTCTATTTTCAATTTTAGTACTTGTATTTATATCAAATTCATTATAAGCGTCTGTTGCGATATAGGCATACCCTAAAAGCAAATTATGATTTTGTGGTTTTAAATTAAAACCCAGTCCTCCCCTAGCCAGAAATTGGTTCCTTTGGCCTATAAATCGATAATCACGATATTGAAAATCAGATTGTATATTCCACTTATTATTTATTTTTTGATTTCCAAAATAAACAAACCAAGTTCCTACATCATTCGATTGGCTAAAGGCATTTGTATTGATCAAGCCAATGAATCCAAGCAATAAAATAGTCCGCTTTACTTTTAAGACAGTTTTACCCGTATATGTGAATAGGAAAATATAGGACATGAGATTAAAGAAATATTTAAATATTTTTAGAAGATTTGATAAAGTTAATGCAATTAAAGTAGAAAAGAATAGCGTTGATTTATTATAGGCTATCTTTTGGCAAAACCAAAATCAACTAATTAACAATAGGCATGACAAGTCTGATACCGTTATTGGACATACCTCCTTTGTCATTTGAACGGATAACATCCAATCGAATCACTTTAAAAATATTTTCTAAGCCTAAAAAGTATTCAATATAATAATTATCCATTTCCATTAGTAAGCTATTGGCACCAGCTACTAAAAACCAATTTAGTTTTTTAAACCCAGGTATTTTGTTAGTGATCAGCCCATTCAGATGATACTCTATATGAGCTCTACCATATAAAGAGGCAGTATTACTAAATTTGTAATAAGGCGCTAGTTGAAAAGACTCATTAAACGGCCCAGCTAATAATACTTGATTCCCCGTGAAATGTATTTGATCTGGTTCAAACACTTTATCTTTTTGTAAAAAGCCCCCAATAGCAAAAGAATAATTAAATGTTCCGGATAATTTTAAATCAATATCATCTGACAAACCTAGGCGCCATTTGGTGTAATTCGCATCCGATCCAAGCATCCCAGATATCGCTTTAGTCACAAATAAATCAAAGGTGGGATAATCAGAACCAATGTTTTCTTTACGGTCAGGATATTCAATATACTTAGCACCAGGCAACCAAGTTAAGCCAGCACTAATCATCAATGCCTGGTGACGCAACATTGGACCAGTACCAAATTCAACAGGATGATTAGGGGTCATCGCTTGGTTGTTTTTTTTATTCCATGATGCTATATCAGACAAATTAGACAATGCTTGTCTGTTTTGGTATTGAATAGTTCCAGAAAAATCTAACCCATTCCCAATACCAGCATTATAATTCAATCTAAAAAAATCAGCTTCATAAATTTTCATAAAATTTTGCGAACGTGTAAGCGTGTAATAAGTATTAATCGTCTCACTTATCGGGGATGCATTATTAAATTGAAAAACTTTTTTGCCTCCAGAAATATTAAAGGATTGTCTATACTTTTTACCAAATGTATAGTTTGTGCTTATAGAAGGACTAAATCGTTGGTTTGCAAACCCATAACGTAATGCAGGAGTGACACGTATTGATTTCCTACCCTCCATTTCTTTAAACCATACTGGCGCTAAATTTATCACCGCACCTTCCACTGAATTATAATTGATCGTTCTAATGAGTGGTTCTATGCTTAGACTCGTCTTATTTTTTCTTTGACTGAAGTTTTTCCCGGTCAATAATAAATTACTGATTGAAAATTTATTCCGGATCTTGTCTAGAGAATCTAAGTATGCAGGAGCTGATTTAATTTGTGCTAAACTATCTTTCTTTTGATAATCTTTGATTTCCTCCACTAATAATGGTAATGGTCTTATACTGTCCCAGTATGATGTTGATTTTTTATTTGAACTGTCATAAAATTTTA
Source organism: Sediminibacterium sp. (assembly GCA_044360985.1). Lineage (GTDB taxonomy): Bacteria > Bacteroidota > Bacteroidia > Chitinophagales > Chitinophagaceae > Sediminibacterium. The sequence continues at coordinate 1,858 of JBIKJM010000152.1, forward strand.
AAATTGTATTGTTAAAAAACTTAGGTTTAAATTCTGGGGCGATATTAAACTTGCTGTATACTTGTAAAAAACTGCCAAAAAAATCAAAACCTAGTATTTTACCATAAGGATAAATTACTTGCTGTTTAATTAACCAATAGGAATCTGATGGAACATACTGTTGTTGTAGCACTAAAGAATCAAGTAATTGCATTTGCTGTTTCCGTAATAGTTTAAGATCAACACTTTGAATATGCCAATCATTTTCAACAATATGAATATACCCTGTAAATAATGGCTCATAAGCTCGCTTTGGTATCACCTTGATACGGTTGATTTCTTTACCAAACTCATAAAATGTGCCCTCAAACTTATACTTATAGTAATTCAATGCATTGTCAGCAATTGGCGAAATAAACCCTCTTGGATTAAGTCCGTTACCCAAGGAGATGAAATTATCATAGAAAGAAATAATTTGTGGGCTACTAAAGCCAAAACCATCACTTTGACCACTTAGCTTAGTCGAAATCACATCAATTTTACGCTGATTGGGTTCTTTCACAGAATAATTTGCTATCGTCTCGGACAAGAGTAACATTTTTTGTTTACTACTGTCTCCATCTTCGAAATCAATTTTTTGACCTAAAAACTTTTTAGGAAAATCACGTAATTGTAATTGTCCCTTAATATATACTTGGGTAGTGTATTGTTTAATCTCCTTCAAGTGATAAGCACGATTTTCAATTGCTTTTCGAATAATACCATATGCAGGATCCTCGCCTCCTGATTTAATAATCACTTCATTTAAACTATAATCAAGTTGCTTTAATTGGATATGGAAAGTTTGGTCCAGATTATTAACAGTCACTTTTTGTTCGTAGGACTGATAGCCTATGTATTGAAATATCAAGATATAATTTCCAGGTTCTAAAGAAATTGTATAAAAGCCCTTATTATTTGCAGATACGCCCTTGGTGGTTCCTTTAATTAGTACAGATGAAAAAGGCAATGGCGTATTATTTACATCAGATTTAATGGATCCAGAAATAACACCTGCATTTATTGTTACATGAACTAAAAGCGAGAATAAAAATATGATGACTTTGTTTACCATAGCACAAGATAAAAAATCTGCAATAAAGATCAACAATTAAATTTTTGTTAATCTCTATTACAGATTTTCATATTTGGAGGAAAGGTAATAAGATCTTATTCTTTAACTAGGAATGGAATTTTACCATCCGTTATAATAATTTTGGCATTAGGAGATTTACTTAACCTATCAAAAGCATCAATACTTCTCATCTTAAGAATTTCTGCTGTCAAACCCTGTGCCTGAATCAATTGTGCATCTCTCGCCCCTGTTGCTTCTATGATTTTTCTTGAAGCTTCAAGTTTTTCTTGTTGGAGCACAAATTCCATTCGCATTGCATCCTGTTCAGCTCTCAATTTTTGTTCAATAGAAGAAGCTAGACCTACTGGTAAGGAGATGCTTTTCATTAAAACATTTTCTACAATCATTCCACTACCTTGTAAATTCTCAGTCATTTTCTTATAAATTGCATTTTCAATATCTGCTCTTTTCCCGGAGTGCATATCCTTTGCAAAATATTGTGCACAAATGTCAGATGAAGCAGATCTGAAAATAGCCGTTATAATTGGTTCATAATCGGTCCCATATTGGGTAATTAGTTGCTTAAACTTTGTATTATCAATATGATATAAAATACTAATGTCAGCTTGAACACTTAAGCCTTCCTTACTTGGCAGATTTAAGGCGAGTAATAGGTTATTAGTTTGCGTAGATGTTCTAACAACACGCGAAATTAAAGGATTATAGCCTATTAAACCTGAGGTTAAAGGATCTCCTTTAAGTTTACCTAAAGTTTGTCTTATGCCAACTTCTCCTGGTTGAATGACTGCACATTGAGTCAACAAAAAAGGGATACATAGCAAAATAATTTTTTTCATAATTGTATTTTATTTAATAGAACAAATTTATGCTCAAAGAGTTTATAAAAAATTGTTAATCAGAGCGATTATTTCATTTAAAGATTTTATGAATAATATAAATGAATTTTTGAACACAAATTCAGCATTGATAAATTTGCTTTTTGTCTCTTTTTTTTTAAAAATAGCTCTATTTTCTCTGTCTACTAAAATGTAGTTGATCATTTATTACAAATCTCAAGTCTAAAATTTTATGTAGATTTCCATAATCACTAATTATTTTCTTATATATTTTTTTAATTCCTTTTGTATCAAGCTTGTCACTTTGCAGAGCTTCA
>JBIKJM010000153.1:0-4090 GCA_044360985.1 Sediminibacterium sp.
GCTGAAGTAATGCAGCTTCCCCATACGCCACAATGGAGGACTTTGCTTTGGTACTATAAAATGGAAGTTTATCCAAGAGTCTTGTTAAACCTGGTAAATCTTTTTTATAATTAAAGTCAAATCCATACATTGAATTTTTTATTGGATCGGATCCAAAATTGGTCTTTATAAAAAATGGCCGTTCATTCAAACGGGATGAGGAGAATCCAAAATTAAAATTCTTACTCGCTAAATAATCAATTCGCAATGCCCTAAACCCTCGCTCCTGAAATCCAAAACCTAAATTGTTTTCAAAAGAAACATCGACAGGAATATTAGAACTCAAAATACCAGGATTAATGATTCTAACAGTACCAGAACCATAGTCAACCATATAATCCAATCCTTCTTTTAAGATTTGTCCGCCCGCACGCACGCTCACAGAACCAGGAGGCACATTGAAGGCATTTAAGCTAATTTCAGATCCGCCAGCACTGCCTTTAACTTGCCCTTCCATCACAAAGCGATTTAAGTTGGCATAAGTTTGTGCAATGGCTTTGATACTGTCATATAAATGTGTAAACACATATTTTTTTACTAAGGAATCATTCACTACACCATTTTTTGTAAATACCCTATCTTTTAAATCTTTTCCAAAAGGTTCTAACAACGGAAATACAATCCTGCCCATATTGGATAAGACCGTATAGCCTTCTACATAATCAAATACCCCATCGGGTTGTGGATCATTGCGATTATTCAATCGGTCTAATTGTAAAATTTTAATCAAAGACTTCCCCTCGTAAATTGAATCAGCTACCTGAGGCAAGTATCTTTTTAATCCAGCACCTGGTTCTTCATATAATACATTCAATTGAAAATCTTGTTGCTGAATGGCACCGAATAAATCCAAAGAGTAAACGTTTTTCATCATCAAATCCCAGATAGGCAAATCTGTTCTTTGTGTAGTTGCTTTTAATAATTTTAAATATAAAATTTGTTGTACGCCATTTGTAGGATCTAAAGTAACCCCTTCAGAAAATTCACCGACTTGATAAATTTTACCATTGTAAGCGTATTGAAAAGCCACAGCCAATACTTCATCTGCTTGTAGCGGAATATTTAAAGACAAGAATCCAACTTGCTGATTGAAAAAATATTCATTCTCTGTTAATTTTCTTGCAAATGTGCGCTCATAGTCTTCTGCTGATTTCAAATTGGCTAACACACTTGAAACTCTAGAAGGAATTCTGGCATCGGGATTATCTTTAATTGTTGAATACAAAGTATTGGCATTATTGTCTGGCAAAGTATCTCTTTTTGAATCGTCTTCCCATTCTGTTTTATCAGGGAAACGCTCTCCTAAATCTGCCAAACCCACCACATCTCTTGCATTGGTTGTTTGACCATTGCGATTGGTCACCCAAACCTCGATACGCTTTATTTGAATTTTAGAATTAATCACCGGCAAATTACTCATTGCCTCATTGTAGTTTTTCTTAAAATGCTGTGCTAGTAAAAAGTGCCTGTTTTCTTCATAGTCATCTAATTTTTTTTGGAACCTTTGTGTAGAAGAACCCCCTTGTAAGGCCATGGACTGCCGTTGCGATTTTTGATTGGCAATCACACCAGATACAAACAATTTTCCAAATTGTAATTGCGCCTTTAATCCAAATAAATTTTGGGTACTTGGTATCAAAGTACTTCGAGAAATATAATTGATATTTCCCGCTTCAATAAACTTAATAACCTCATCTTTTTTACCCTGATAATTTAACTTAATCTGATTATCGAAACCGAGATTGGATAATGAATTTAAATTAATTGGGAACTTAAGCTTATCTCCAATACTTGCATTCATGCTAAAATTGGTATTGGCATCAAAATCAAATCCACCGTTTCTTCTGGCTCGCTCAGGCAAGGTTGGATTATTTACATTTTGTCCTTGATATCCTGCCCTTATATTGATTTCTCCAACTGGTTTTATATCAATTTTTAAATTGGATCCAGTCTTGCCAAATAATCGATCAAAATAACTATTAAATACTTTTGTTTTGGGTCTTGTAATTTTTCTATTTAATACACCAAGTGAATTAGCACGTTGCATAAAATAAGCTTGCTCATCCTTACGTGTTTTTAATTTCCAAAACTCATCAAAGCTTAAGGTAGAAGGAAAACGATTGTAACCATCACCCAGTTTCTCTGTAATATAATATTGCTTAGTTGCAGGATCATAATCTACTTTTCGTTTAAGTACACTTGAATCTCGAATATCAAAAGGATTATTACTTGGCTGAGATAAAAAATCAGCACGTCTATCTGCAATTGGATACCTTAGTTTTCCCACCAAAGTATCAGCCGTTTTTTTAATGATGGTATCTTTAAATGGCGCTATTAATTTGCTTGTATCCTGGGCATGACTCGTCTGCTTCATAAAAAGTAGGGCAGACAATAGCATGACAGTGTGAAAAAATCTCAAGAATAAAGCATTAAAGATGACTGATTAACAATTTTTGAGGGCTTGTTTGATTAAAATTTCTAGAGAAACATCCGACCCCTCTGATTGTAACACCTTATCAATCGCTTTTTCTGCAATATTCTTTTGAATCCCTAATGAAACCAATGCTTGAATAGCATCTTGATGCGGAGTGGACTTACTAAAGGTAGACCCACCAGACATTTGCATTGGCAATTTTGCCAATTTATCTTTCAACTCCAAGACCAAGCGCTCTGCTGATTTCTTACCAATCCCTTTTATTTGTTCTAATAAACGTGCATCTCCTTGCACAATTGCTCGAATGATTTCATCAGGTCGCATCCCCGATAACATCATCCTAGCAGTACTTGCGCCAACACCTGATACACTTATGAGCTGCATAAAAAGTTCTTTTTCATCCTCCCCAAAAAATCCAAAAAGTACCTGGGAATTTTCAGTTAAGTGCAAATAGGTATGCAGTAACCCCTTCTCTTTGCCAGAGATAGATTCGTAGGTATTCAAACTGATATTGACTTCATAGCCTACACCACCAACATCCACAATCAGTTTAGCTGGGGTCAATTGGACAAAATTTCCTTGTAAAAATGCAATCATAATGGTTTCAAAAATAACACTTAAGCAATGAAATATGGCCATTTTACGTCATTCTTAAGCATTTTTTAAGATATTTGTGACCTAACAAACAAACGAACTATGGCCCAAAAGCTGAAAGCAGCAATCACCTCGGTTGGAGGCTATGTCCCAGAGACCAAATTGACCAATTTTGACCTGGAAAAGCTGGTAGACACCAACGATGAGTGGATTAGAACTAGAACAGGTATTTCTGAGCGCAGAATCTTAAGAGAACCAGGAAAAGCAAGTTCTGATATGGCCGTAAAAGCGATCGAAGAAATTCTTAGAAAAAAGAACCTAGACCCTTTAGAGATTGACTGTATTATATGCGCCACCGTGACTCCGGACATGGTATTCCCAGCAACAGCCAATATCATTGGAGATAAAATTGGTGCTAAAAATGCATTTGGATTTGACTTAGGTGCAGCATGTAGTGGTTTCTTATTTGCCTTAACCACTGGTGCAAGTTTTGTAGAAACAGGCAGGTATAAAAAAGTGCTTGTAGTAGGCGTGGATAAAATGAGTTCAATTATCGATTATACGGATAGAGCAACCTGTATCATTTTTGGCGATGGCGCTGGAGCAGTATTATTAGAACCAAGTGCAGATGAAGACGGATTCCAGGATGCCATTCTAAAAAGTGATGGAAGCGGAAGAGAATACTTACATCTTAAAGCAGGTGGAAGTTTAAAACCAGCAAGTATTGAAACAGTCATGGCTAAAGAGCATTTTGCTTTTCAAGACGGACAACCAGTTTTTAAATTTGCAGTAAAAGGGATGGCAGATGTAAGTGCCGAACTTTTAGAAAAACACAATTTAACCGGAGAAGATATTGCATGGTTAGTCCCGCACCAAGCGAACTTAAGAATCATTGATGCCACAGCTGACCGTGTTGGTTTGCCAAAAGAAAAAGTGATGATCAATATTCAAAAATATGGCAATACCACAGCAGCTACTATTCCATTATGTTTATGGGAATGGGAGTCTCAACTAAAAAAAGGT
>JBIKJM010000154.1:0-4068 GCA_044360985.1 Sediminibacterium sp.
TGTCTACTTTTGAAGGAATTAAAGAATAAGGATTTATTTAAGAACGAAAAAGAAATTGCATTATTGTCTATGTTTATTGAACAAAACTTTTCAAAAGAAAAAAGAGGATGGCTTGAGGTCGTTTGTGGTAGCATGTTTAGCGGCAAAACCGAAGAGTTGATTAGAAGACTTAAAAGAGCCCAAATAGCAAATTTAAAGGTAGTCATTTACAAACCAGCGACCGATACTAGGTATGATAAAGAGAAAGTGGTGAGTCATGATGCCAACGCTGTTCCTTCCATTCCAATTGACTTCGCAAAGAATATTTTATTACATGTAGCAGATGCTGATGTGGTGGGCATTGACGAAGCTCAGTTTTTTGATCATGAAATTATTGCTGTTTGTGAAACACTCATCATGCAGGGTAAACGTGTCATTGTAGCTGGTTTGGATATGGATTATTTAGGTAAACCATTTGGTCCTATGCCACAACTTTTATCCATTGCCGATTTCATCACTAAGCTGCATGCCATTTGTGTACAATGTGGTCATTTAGCCAATGTATCTTACAGAACAAGTGCCGAAGAAGGTACTGTTGTGTTAGGAGAAAAAAATAATTATGAGCCAAGATGCAGAATCTGCGCAGCAAAATAAGCCTATTCACTTTATGAACGCATCTCTAAGAAATATCGCCACGCTTTTAAAAAAAGACTTACTCCTTGAATGGAGACAGCAGTATACTTTTTTTGGGATCTTGATTTATTTAGCATCGACCACTTTTGTGATTTACTTAACCATGGGTCTTCCAGAAGATAAAGTATGGAATGGGCTTTATTGGATTACCTTACTATTTATTTGTATCAATGCTGTGGCAAGAAGTTTCTTGCAAGAAGGGAGAGGAAGAATGCTTTATTTTTATTCAATTGTCAGCCCTGTAAATTTTATATTTTCAAAACTCATTTTCAATAGCTTACTCATGTGTACCATGAGTGCATTGAGTTTGATGCTATTCATGGTTTTGCTTGGCAATCCATTAACACATATTTTATTATTCTTTGGACTAAGTTGTCTAGGTGGAATGAGCTTAAGCTTGGTATTTAGTTTTTTAGCAGCCATCGCCGCTAAAGCACAACAACCCTCCGCTATCATGGCGATTTTAGGATTTCCTTTAATTATCCCTCAACTATTATTGTTGATGAAAATTGCCAATATTGCTTTCTCTGATATTGTACAAAATGGTTTACCTCAATTGGTTGGCTTATTGGTTGGATTTGACATCATGATTATTGCACTAGCATATATTCTTTTTCCATTCTTGTGGAAAGACTAGTTCAATAAAGCAAACACTTTTTTAGAATTGTAAATGTCTCACGGTCAACCCGTCATTAATCAATTGTTTCAATGATTCAATTCCAATAGACAAATGACGCTCTACAAATTCTGCAGTGACGATACTATCGCTGGCTTCTGTTTTTACACCCTCAGGTACCATTGGAGAATCACTCACCAACAATAAAGCACCTGTTGGAATCTTATTGTAAAACCCGACTGTAAAAATGGTGGCAGTTTCCATATCAATGGCATAAGCCCTCACCTTGGTTAAATAGTTTTTAAATTCTTCATCATGCTCCCAGACTCTTCGGTTGGTGGTATAGACTGTGCCAGTCCAATAGTCTACATTATTATCTCTAATGGTTGTTGAAATTGCTTTTTGTAAAGCAAAGGCAGGTAAAGCTGGTACTTCTGGAGGAAAATAATCATTAGAAGTTCCCTCTCCTCTTAATGCTGCAATCGGTAATATTAAATCCCCTACTTTATTTCTTTTCTTTAATCCGCCGCATTTTCCTAAGAACAAAACCGCTTCGGGTTGTATTGCAGTTAATAAATCCATCACGGTTGCGGCACCTGGGCTACCCATACCAAAATTAATGATGGTAATCCCTTCTGCGGTGGCGCACTGCATTGGACGATCTGTACCTATGATTTCAACTTGGTGTTTTTCTGCGAACATCTTGACATAATTGCTAAAATTAGTCAATAGAATATACTTACCAAATTGATCTAAACTTGCTCCAGTATACCTTGGTAACCAGTTTTCTACGATTTCTTCTTTTGTTTTCATAAGCTTATCTTTGATCTGATACTTTATAAAATTAACTTATTTTTTCCAATTCATGATTTTAGTTGATTTCCCTTCATATGACTTTAAAGTCCAATCAATTGGGGGGAAAGACCAAATCTTTGACCCCTGTAGAAAAAAATGGGTCGCACTCACGCCAGAAGAATGGGTTAGGCAAAATCTATTACAATACCTCATTCAAGTTTGCAAGTACCCAATTGAACTCATTGCGATTGAAAAAAAAATACAATTAGGACCACTCACTAAAAGATTTGACATCCTGGTATATCATGGAACAACCCCATGGATGATTATTGAATGCAAGGAAGCGAATACGCTACTTAACGAAAAAACCATCCTGCAATTATTACAATACCAACAAGTATTGGATGCTACTTTTTTAATTGCCTCCAACGGACCTACCACAATTGGGGCTGAAATAAAATTGGGGAACCTGCAAATGTTGCAACAGTTCCCCAATTATGTTGACCCTAACCTTTAATAGATTAAGGGAAAATTCCTAGTTCAGTATAAGAGTGCGCTACTTTATTAATTGCACAAACATAAGCTGCGGTTCTCATATCTGGTATAGATGGATTTGCATTCCATATATCCATGATTTCTCTTGTTGCATTAATCATTGTCTCTTCCAATCCACTATGCACTAAATCAATTTCATCTGGACCATGCGCAATGACTGCTCTTTCTGTAGGGCTTACTTTTTTACCAGTCAGCTCTTCCATTTGATTGATGAGATTGATGTTTGCATTTTCTGTGAAACGTTTTTCTAAACGGCCATACCTTACATGACTTAAATTTTTCAACCACTCAAAATAAGATACAGTTACACCACCCGCATTTAAATACATATCTGGAATAACCAATACACCCATTTTAGATAAAATTTCATCTGCCTCTGGTGTTAAAGGTCCATTTGCTGCTTCACCAATGATCTTCGCTTTGATTTTTGGCGCATTATTTTTATCAATTACATTTTCTAAAGCTGCAGGAATTAAGATATCACATTCCATTTCCAAAGCATCTGAACTCTTTTCAATATTCGTTGCACCTGGAAAATTCAAGATACTCCCTGTTGTTTTTCTGTGTTGGAAAACTGCTTCTTCATCTAACCCATCCGCACAGTAAATAGCCCCTTCATATTCTGCAATAGCGATCACTTTAGCTCCATGTGATCTAAAGAATTTTGCAGAGAAATAACCCACATTACCCAATCCCTGAACAATCACGCGCTTATTCTCAATCCCTACTGTTAATCCTAATTTCTTCATCACATCTTCCATTAAACAAACCTCTCTCACACCATAAAATACACCCAATCCAGTGGCTTCTTTACGTCCTCTCACACCACCCAATGATACTGGCTTTCCAGTCACACAACCAGCTGCATCAATTTCACCTGGTTTTAATGATTGATAAGTATCTACAATCCATGCCATTTCACGCTCGCCTGTTCCGTAATCTGGTGCAGGCACATCAATACCAGGACCAATAAAGTTTTTCTTAACTAATTCTGCTGTATACCTTCTTGTGATTTTTTCTAATTCGTATGCGCTTAAGGCTCTTGGATTAATTTTGATACCCCCTTTACCTCCACCAAATGGCACATTCACAATAGCACATTTGTAAGTCATCAAAGCGGCCAATGCCATCACTTCGTCTTGATTGACTGCAAGGCTAAATCGGATACCACCTTTACAAGGTGATTTATGTTGAGAGTGTTGCACTCTATATGCTTCAATCACTTCGATTCTGCCATCATCCATTTTTACTGGAAAACGCATGCTGTAAATACTATTACAAGCTTTAATTTGCTCAAGCAATCCTGATTCCCAATTGGTGAACTTAGATGCTTTGTCGAAACTTTTTTCTACACTCTGAAAAAAATTGTACTCTGATGTTGTTGACATATCCTTTTATTTTTCTAGTTGTTTAATTTTTTTATCGATTGA
>JBIKJM010000155.1:0-4050 GCA_044360985.1 Sediminibacterium sp.
AGCTCCAACCATCACTAAACCATTTCCTGGTACTGAGAATTGAATTCTTGTAGAAATAGCAGCTGTGCTGTTCGAAGTTGCATTCATGAAAGAAAGTCTTTTAACACCTAATGTTACAATTGGAAACTGACCTTCAGCTCCAGTTAAACCATAATAAGATAGTGCATCTTTTAATACAAACGTTTTGCCTTTATTATCCAAGTCCATTGATACATTATTATTAACGTCTTTAGAGAAAGTAACTTCATCATCATAAGTTCCATCAGCAACTCTTTCATTTGGAGCAGCAGCATACCAACTAGGGAAGAATGTTTCATTCGCGCCTTGACTAGGGCCAGGGCCAACACCAAAATGACCAGGAGCGTCTTTATCAGCAACCCAAACCTTAGATCCGCTACCAGTTAAATTAGTAAGAATAGTTGTTGGAATTTCAAACGCAACAAATACCGTTACAGTTTTACTGATTGTGGAAATAATACCGCCCGTTCCAATCGCATTTGCAGTGATGGTATATTTTTTTACACCAGGTGTGGTATACTTATATGTAATCTTACCAGAAGGCACCAATGCGATGTTGCCGTCTCCAAAATCAACATTATAAGTAATTGCATCCGTAGCAGTCATATTGATTGTTACTGCTCCAGTTCCATTACCAGATGGGTTGGCATTATCTAGACCAACAACAGTAGTTGTTAATGCTAAGCCAGAAGGTGTTTTCATTGCTCCGAAAGAATATTCTTCTTTCTTACAACCTGTAATACTAAGTATGACAAGTAAAGAAAACAACCCAATTATTTTATATAAATTTTTCATTGCTTACTATTTTAAAATTAATTAAGTTTTATATCGTCAAAGTAAAAGGTAAAATTAGCTGAACCATCACCTGCAGTACCTAAATCAAATATGAGTACTATTTTTTGATAAGCATTCGTTGTACTAATTGCGCTATAATCAAAAGTTAATTCCTCCCATTGATTTGCTTTAGTAGTTGCTACTTCTTTATCAAAACTGATATTGCCATCGGTTAAGTTCTCCACCTTTAATAAAAGCTTCGCACCAACTCTTGGAGAATACACTTTAACTTTAAATGTTTTATTTGTTGAAAAATCTATAGGAGCAACTAGAGTGGTATAACTACCGCCCCATACCTGACCTGCGCTCTTAACCATTTTAGCTACTTTTGCACTTGGGTTTGCAGTAGTGATATCTGGATTATTTACCACAGTTACACCACCACCATCAAAATTAGTAAATGCATAAGTAATAGTTGAGGATTCAAAAGTCAATGGTAATGCAATCGCATTTATTTGAACATCATCCCAATAAAATACTTTTCCTGAACCAGCAGCGCCAAAATCAAAGAAGATAGACGCTTTGTCGTAAGTTAATGATGCATTTAAAGCCGGAGTACCAGTTGCTTGATTGCTAAAATCAAACACCATCGTTTCCCACTCATTTGCCTTAGTCGTTAATACATCTGTTTCAACAGATTTATTAGGATCTGTTTTGTCTTCAATTTTAAGTTTAATCTTTAAACCAACAGCTGGAGAATAAACTCTCACACTCATTTTTGTTGAAGTAGCAGAAATTGGTATTTTACTAGCAAATCCTGTAGTCGTTCCAATTGTAGTACCAGCCCAAACTTCTGCACCTGTTGGCTTAGTTGTTTTCTTTACTTTATTTGAGCTAGATGTAGGATCAACAGCATCAACAGTAGCGTTGTTACCAAAGTCAGTTACTGAATAGTTCACATTTGTTGCATCAAAAGTGACTGGTAAATTAATTTGAGCTAAAACAACAGCGGCTGGCTTCATCTTTAAGTCATCCATATAGAAGACTTTGCCTGAACCCGCAGTACCAAAATCAAAGAAGATAGATGCTTTATCATAGGTATTTGCAAAATTAATAGCTGGTGTACCAGAAGATTGATTTGCAAAATTAAATTCCAGAACTTCCCAGGTATTCGCAACTGTAGTAACTGCATCTGTTTCAACAGCAATATTGCCATTGGTACGGTCTTCTACTTTTAATTTAATTTTTAACCCTGCGGCTGGAGAATAAACTCTTGCTTGCATTGTTGTTGCACCAGATTTAAGTGGGATTGCTTTTGCTAAACCTAAGTTTGTGCTCATTGTTGTACCAGCCCAAACTTCTGCACCTGCAGTCTTAATTACTTTCATCACTTTATTAGAAGCATCTTTAGGATCTGCTACTATTGAATAAGCAGCGCCGCCAAAGTCACCAAAAGTATAATCATAGTTAACATCATCAAAGCCAATTGGTAAATCGATTTGCTTACCTACCTTAATTGTTTTAACTAATTCGGAAGATGCAGCGCCACCACTTAAAGCAACTACTTTAACATCATAAGTTCCAGCTTTCGCATAAGTATAAGTAATAGGTTGACCTTCGATGAATGTCTTGAAAGGAATTGGAGTCACATTATTTGAGTCTCCAAAAAACACTTTGTAATACGTTTCATACAATGCAGTTGCATCAACAGTTAATGCAAGACCATTTTGAGTTAAATTCACTTTTAAATCTTCTGGTGCTTTAAATGAAACTGTTAAGTCTTGAGTCGCTTCGGTTTTTGCACCTAAACTATTGTAACCAACAACTTTAACTTTATATACACCTTCAGCGTATTGGTGCACCGTGTTTTTACCTGGCAATACTTTAACCGGAGTCTTGGTATCGTCACCATAATATACTTCATAATAGGTAACACCTTCACCGTTAGGTGTAATTGTTACTAAACCAGTATTGTCTTGAGTGATATCATATAAAGCAGATAGTTTAGCCGAGCTGGATACACTATCTAAAAATGATATATCATTAAATAAGTCTTTTTGACAACCAGCTAAGAATATTAGCGAGCAACAAAGACCAATTATAAATTTATTTGTTTTCATTCTCTTTTATTTAATTAATGATTTAATATCCAGCGTTTTGAGCAATGCCTGAGATATCTATTTCTGCTTGAGGAATTGGGAAAAGCTCATGTTTGCCCACAACAAATTTTGATCCTAAAGTAGCACTTGCTTTTCCAGTTCTAACTAGGTCAAAGAAGCGATCCCCTTCCATTGCTAATTCTAAACGACGCTCATTCAAAATGTCATTATAAAGCGTTGTTCCAGAAGATGTGATATCACGGTTGTTATTACCAAAAGCTCTACGACGAACTAAGTTCAAATATGTCTTTGCTTTTGTTTCATTTGCTGTCGTTGCTTTTACATTTGCCTCAGCTGCCATTAATAAAACATCAGAATAACGAATAATTCTAAAATTATTTAAATAATTTAATTCAACTTGACCAGAGGTTTGTCCTTTTCTAGGTAAATACTTTTGATTGTATAAACCTGTATTCTTATAAGGTGCAACTTGGTATGTAACATTAAAAGAAGGATTAGCAGTTTTGTATGCTTCAATATCTAAAACCGTTACTGATTTACGTTGATCACCTGCCTCATAAGCATTCGCTAAATTCACAGTTGGCAAATTCGTACTCCAACCAGCAGCATATGGCATATCAGCAGAACCATTTAAACCTCTGATACCATTTTGTTGAATAGCATAGTTACCTTGCCCTCTTGTTGCACCACCCCAGTTGTAGTATGGAGAAGTGTTTGAATATTGAATTTCAAAAACAGACTCAGGACCATTTTCACCGCTTAATAAAAAGATAGATCCAAAATTACTAACTAAAGAAAACGCATTTGAAGTAATCACTGTTTCTAATGTAGTAGCAGCTAATTCAAACTTATTTTGGTACAAGTATACTTTACCTAAAAGTGCTTGAGCAGCATGTTTAGTAATTCTACCTTTTTCATTTTGAACATTCGGAAGTGCCGCTATAGCAGCAGCTAAGTCTGTTTCAATTTGTTTGTATACATCAGCTTTAGGGGCTCTCTTTAAAGATTTAGATTCTGAAAGAGAAAGTCTTTTGTCTGTGAATAAAGGAACATCACCAAACATTTTGACAAGTGTAAAATAATAGTAACCTCTTAAGAAAAGTGTTTCGCCAAACAAAGCATCTTTGCCAGCAAAGTT
>JBIKJM010000156.1:0-3999 GCA_044360985.1 Sediminibacterium sp.
CTTTAGCCACAGAGATGGGATTGATGCAAGAGCGTATTACTTCAACTAAGAATGGTTCTATTACTTCAGTTCAAGCGGTATATGTTCCTGCGGATGACTTAACAGATCCAGCTCCTGCAACTACTTTCGCACACTTAGATGCGACAACTGTATTGTCTCGTAAGATTGCCGATTTAGGTATTTATCCTGCGGTGGATCCATTGGATTCTACTTCAAGAATTTTAACGAAAGCAATTGTTGGTGATGCGCATTATGATACAGCACAGAAAGTGAAAATGATTTTACAACGTTATAAGGAATTACAAGATATCATTGCCATCTTAGGTATGGATGAATTAAGTGATGAAGATAAATTAGTAGTATCACGCGCTCGTCGTGTTCAACGTTTCTTATCTCAACCTTTCCACGTGGCCGAGCAGTTCACAGGTTTGAAGGGTGTATTCGTTTCGATTGATGATACCATCAGAGGTTTCAATGCAATTATGGATGGTCAAGTTGACGAGTATCCTGAAGCAGCATTTAATTTAGTTGGTACCTTAGAAGATGCGATTGAGAAAGGTAAGAAAATGATGGCTCAAGCATAATCAATTAAAATTCCATTCATGTTATTAGAAATATTAACGCCAGAGAAGAAGTTATTTAGTGGAAATGTACAAGGAGTGCAATTACCTGGTGTAGATGGTTTATTTGAGATCTTAGACAAGCACGCCCCATTAGTGAGTGCATTAGGAATTGGCAATGTGAAAGTCTTACAAAAAGGCGCCGCAGCTGAAACTTATGCCATACAAGGCGGATTTGTAGAAGTCATTGATAATAAAACCACGGTGTTAGTAGAAGGTGTTTTATAAATGGCCACACAATAACAAAAAATTATCACTATCCGAATCCCTCTCCAGCAATTGAGAGGGATTTTTTTATATATTCACGTAGGCAAATTTTGTAAGATTGTATTGGATAAATTATGAAAAAAACTTTCCCTTTTTTATTTACATTAATTGGATTATCCATCCTAGGGATTTTGTTTATTCAAATCACTTGGCTACAAGGTTTATTTTTATTGCAAAAAAATCAATTGATTGAAAAAGTAAATCAGGCTGGCGTGGTTGTTTCTAATGATTTAGGAAAAAAATTAAATGGTGGCTTGGCATTTCATTTTCCAAAAAAATCTTTGAGTTTATCTGGAGCAGGGCATTCGCATAGTTTTGAAGAAGCCACTTTATCAGATATGTATAGCGCTCAAGATTTAGATAAAAAATTGAGAGTTGCAATGGGGAAATATGGTTTGCAAGACTTGTCCTATGAGTTTGCTTTACAAGACAAAAATGGCAATGTAGAAATAAAAAGTAAACAATTCGAAGATGTATTTTTGGACGAATTGAATACGGTTCAAACAAGGGTATCCATTATCCCTCAAGAGATATTAGAAACGACAGGTCCTTTCGAAACATTGATTATTATTGTTCCTAACGTAAATTCCTATTTATTTAAAACCTTACAATGGGTTGTCTTTGGAGCTGCATTGTTCATCATCATTGTATTAGCGGCATTTTTGATTACAATTAGGTCATTGATCAAACAAAGAAAACTAAGTAAAATCAAAAATGATTTTATCAATAATATGACCCATGAGCTCAAGACGCCATTGGCAACCATCTCACTTGCTGTGGACGCACTTAAATCAGCTAAAGTACAATCGGATGCAGTATCTGTAGACTATTTTAGCTCCATCATCAAAGAGGAAAATATACGCATGAATAAGCATGTAGAAACAATTTTACTTGCTGCACAGATAGAGAAAAAAGAAAATGAGATCAATAGGCAATTAGTCAATATGGATGATCTCATTCAGGGTGTGATTGAAAGTTTCAAATTACAATTAGAAGCAAAGCCTTCTGCAGTGCATACACATTTTGAAGCGATGCCTTCTGGAATTTGGATTGACGAGGAATATTTTTTACATGTCTTATCTAATTTAATGGATAATGCAATTAAGTATGCTAAGTCCGAAATTGATATTACCATCAAGACAAAAACGATATCCAATAAAATGCTTATTACGATAGAGGATAAAGGCATTGGGATGAGTCCTGATACGGTGAAGCATATTTTTGAAAAGTTCTATCGTGCACACGCTGGGAATATCCATAACGTAAAGGGATTTGGCTTAGGCATGAGTTATGTTAAATGGGTCATTGATATCCACAAAGGGAACATACAAGTTACTAGTGAGTTAGGCAAGGGTACGAAAGTTGAAATTAGCCTACCGATGATTCATCCAAAATAAACAGCCATCACCATAACTAAGAAATCGGTACTGATTTGCTAATGCATGCTGATAGACTGATTTCCATTGATCTCCAGCAATTGCTGCAATGATTAACAAGAGCGTAGACTTAGGCTGATGAAAATTAGTAATCAAACCTTTACAAATTTTAAATTCATATCCAGGCTTGACCATCAATTGGGTTGTTGCAAATAAGGTGTTTATTTTTTTCTGGGTCATCCATTCTTTTAAATATTGCATTGCTTCATTGATACTCGTATCCTTACCTTCTAAAGTATAAGCATCCCATTGAAGCAGGGTTATTTCGTTGCTATCAATCTCTGGATATTGCTTTATTTTAATTGCCAGCCAATACAAAGATTCTAAAGTTCTAAGTGAGGTCGTTCCAACTGCAATGACATTGTCTGAAGTCGTAGCCAAGTATTCGATCGTTTGTAAGTCTACGTCAATAAATTCTGCATGCATTAAATGGTCATGAAAGTCGTCTACTTTTACTGGCATAAATGTACCTGCCCCAACATGAAGTGTGATGAATTTTTTATCAATTCCTTTTGCGGATAATGATTCAAATACAAGCTCATCAAAGTGCAATCCTGCTGTAGGCGCCGCCACAGAGCCTTCTGTAGTTGCATAGGTTGTTTGATAGCGATCTTTATCCGTTTCATTCGCTTCTCTTTGTATATAAGGAGGCAAAGGAATTTGTCCAACAAGGGCAATGATTTCAGAAAAAACAATGTCAGGATGATCCCAAGAAAATTCAATTACAAAATAGCCTTCTTCTTGCGCTATTTTTTTTGCTGATAAAAGGATTTTTATATGATCATAAAATAGTTCCTTTTGTAAAAATTCCGTCTTCCATTTTTTAGCACCACCCACTAAACATTTCCATTGTACTTTTTTTGTGGCCTGCATTGCTAATTGCACAGGCGTAAACGCAGCAGTGGGTTCTAAGCAAAAAATTTCGATTTTATTTTGTCTGCTATTTGTAGACGAATTAGGATCGATCATCTTTTCAGCATCGATAGAATGCATGTGCTCCAAATCAATCAGGTTATTTGACTTATCAAATAAAATTCTCGCCGCAATGACCTTGCTATTGTTAAAGAATAGACTATGACCAGTAGGGATGTAATTGGCAATATCCCTGTATTGTGCTTCGGCTGTAATAGCTTGATCCCATACCAAGAGTTTGCTATCCGACCTATTACCCGCTGGGGTATAAGCTATCCGTTCATCTGGTAATTCGTAGTCAAAATCGGCCATTTTCATGCCACAAAAATAACAAAACCCTTTCAATTGCCATGATTTGGGTGAATTCACAGCTTATAAACTGCATATTTTGGGTTATCCACAGCTCTTAACACCCCGAATTTCTGAAAATTGGTCAAAATTGCCTGAAAACTATACACAGTATGTGTTTCAGCTTGGTTCATTTCTTGTGGAAAACTAGAAGGGTCTATTTGGCCTATAAAAGTGGTAAAAAGTGTTATTTTGTGTGAACAAGTGGTAAAATAAAGACCAAATTATTAACAAATGACAGGATTTCACGGAGAATATCAATCAACTATAGACGCGAAAGGGCGTTTCCTAGTTCCAGGCAGCTTGAAAAAGCAACTGGCAGAAGGGGAGACGCGCTTTATCGTAAGTAGAGGATTTGAAAAGTGCTTGACACTTTACCCGTTGAAAAGCTGGCAAGCGATTTTGGACAGAATTAG
>JBIKJM010000228.1:0-3998 GCA_044360985.1 Sediminibacterium sp.
CTTCAGGCTTACCAACAACAGAAACGTTGTTCTCTGCATTACAAGCAACTACGCAAGCACCACAACCATTACAAGTGTTTAAGTCTACATTCATACCCCACTTGATACCTGGTCTTTCATACACAGGATACATGGTACCTTGCTTTTCGAAATTCGCTAGCACTTCTTCGCTGGTCATTTTTTCGCCACCCACAATTTGACCTTGCAATTCATGAGCACGTTCTTCGCGGATCTCAGTTGGATGCGCTAAGAAAGATGCTAAAGACAATTCTTTCACCACTTCTGTACGATTACCTTGAGCAGTGTCGTAACGGAAATGTGTTTGTGTTAATGCAACTGGATAAGTTTGATCTGTTACAGTTAATTGAACATCTGCTTGATCAAAAGAAATCGTTTGACCATTGAAGCTAGCAAAAGGATAGGCGTTTTTACCAGTGCCAATCACCGCTTTACCTAAGGCTTCTGTGCGGCCGTAACCCACAGCGATACCAATGGTAGAAGGATGTGTTCCAGGAATAATTAACACAGGTAATTCAAGACTCACTTTACCTACAGTCACCTTCACCACTTTTTTAGGAGGTTGTACTTCGTAAGCATCTGCTTGACCGCCATTGTTTAAATCAATGTTCAACAATGTTCTTGCCATTGCAGGTGATACTATAATATAGTTATCCCAAGTAGCACGTGTCACTGGATCAGGTAATTCTTGTAACCAAGGGTTAGAAGCACCTTGACCAGCGCCGATACCTACTTTTTGGTATAATGCTAATTCAATTTTATTGCTTGTCTTTTTCGCAGCAACTGCAGCACTCGCAGAAGCAACAGCAGCACCATTCAAAGATGCGCCAACAGGTGCAGATGGTGTTGGATTGATCACACCCGCTTGTAATGTTTTATCCCAAGCAGATACACCACCTAATTTAATAGACCAGAAATTCTTTAAGTAAGTTGTATAATCGTTTACATCGCCCGCCCACTTCAACAAACTATCTTGGAAAGCTCTTGTCTTAAATAAAGGAGCAATCGTTGGTTGGATGAAAGAGTAATGACCTGTTGCAGGTTCTGCATCACCCCAGCTTTCTAAGAAGTGCGGTGCAGGAATTACATATTTACAAAGTGCCGTTGTTTCGTCTAATTTTTCGTTGAAAGAAATAGTGGTTTTTACTTTTGCTAAACCAGCTTTTACTTTATCCGCGTTAGGCCAAGAGTAAACAGGATTTGCGCCAACAAATAAAACGGTGTTGACTTTACCAGCGTTCATATCATCTACGAAAGCAGCAAAATCACTATCAATACCTTGACGGTAATTTAAAGTTGTACCAAAATCGATGGTGTTGCCATTTGCACCTACTGCATCGTTGATAGCGTTCACTAAAATTTGAACATTTACATCGTTGCTACCTGCAACCACTAATGCAGCACCTTTGTGTGCAGTCAATGCTTTTGCAGCTGCCATGATCCCCGCTTTCAAAGTTGCGTCAACTCCGCTCACTGTTCCACCTTTTACAGCGTTCAATAAACCAAGTGCAATCGCACCCATTTCGGAAGGACGGCATAAATATTTTTCGTCTGCATTAGAACCAGTCATACTAGCCACTGTTTCAAAGTGGATATGCTTGCTCATTGAAATATTTTTCTCATCAATTTTTTTACCTACTGCATATTGAGCAGCAAATTGAACTGGATTCAACCAAGTACCTAAGAAATCGGCACTCAAAGAAACAATTGCTTTTGCTTTATCAAAATGGTAAGAAGGCATTACGCGCTTACCATAAGCAGCTTCATTCGCTAACAACATCGCACTGTGCGAAACAGCGTCATAAGTCACGTGTTTGCCACCAGGATATTTAGAAAGAAACTGCGCAATAATATTTTTTGTAGAAGGAGATGTGATAGAACTAGAAACCAAAACCACATTACCGCCTAATTCAGCAGCAATGGCTTTATCAATGGCTTCGAAGCTAGCTTCTTTACCAGCGATTAAAGGAAAACGTAAACGAGCAGTATCATATAAGTCTAACACAGCAGCCTGAACTCTTGCAGAAGTACCACCACCAGTGATAGCAGATAAATCGTTTCCTTCTAATTTGATAGGACGACCATCACGCACTTTCGCAAGTACACTTACTACGTCACCATCTTGTACATAAGTAGTTGCATAAAAATCTGCAATACCTGGTACGATATCTTCTGGCTTATTCGCAAAAGGAATCGCTTTTTTAATTGGCATTTCACAACTTGCTGCCGCAGCTGCTGCAGCCGTGCTGAATCCTAAATATTTTAAGAAATCACGACGAGGTGCTTTCGCTTGTAAAAAACTACCGCTCTTTGCAAGAACAGTTTCGTCTTCTACAAATGGAAGTTCCTCTTTGAATTCGTCTTTCACTTCTTTGTTATAAGCTTCAGAATCGTTGAATGCTCCAAAACTTGACCAGTGCTTTTTTTGCTCCATAGTAATGTATATAAAATATTACGCGTCTCTTTTTTTAATCCTCTTTTTATCTTTTTCTAGTCTAGATGACTACTATTTTTTTTAAAAACTAGTAGTGACATTTTTGACACTCCGTACCACCAATTTTTTCAACAGTGATGCCTTTAGCGCTATCAATTTTCCCAGTACGAATATCTTCGTGGTATTTCTCATAGATGCTATAGAAACCATTGTCTTTAAATTGCACTTTTGTTTCTCTGTGACAGTTCACACACCATCCCATACTTAAGTCAGAGAATTGTTTTACTTCACCCATGTTCTGAATTTCACCATGACATTGTTGACAAGCAACTTGTCCAGCGTTCACGTGTTGTGCGTGGTTAAAGTAAACGTGGTCAGGTAAGTTGTGGATACGAATCCACTCAATTGGTTGCGCTTTCGTTGCATCCCAAGGTTGACCTTCTGTAAATCCAGCGTATTTGTATAATTTTTTAATCTCAGCAGTACCATCTACAATCTCCCCATTCTCTCTCACTAAAGGATCACCTTTGTATTCGTTAATAGCAGTGTGACAGTTCATACACACATTCACACTTGGAAGCGTCGCTTGCTTGCCTTGGTAAGTACCACTATGACAGTATTGACAGTTAATTTGGTTTACACCAGCGTGTACTTTATGAGAATAGTAGATAGGTTGTTCTGGTTGATAATCTTTAGAGCGACCTAAGTTCATCGCACCTACTGTTGTATAATAACCTCCTAACACAAATAACAAAATAGCTGTGAAGGCGATGTATCTTTTATTACGATAAAAAGGAACCGGCGTTTGAGGAACAACACCTAATTTGTCGTCTGATAATTTTTTTAAGTTGCTGTTCACTTGCAATAAAATAATCGCAAGCACTGCTAAAATCAAACTTAATATTCCAAACACTAAAGAGTTGTCAGATTCAGAAGCAGGAGCACCCGCAGCTGCACCGCCTGCTGGCGCTGCGCCTGGAGCAGGAACAGTTTTGATATAAGCTAAGATGGCATCAATGTCGGCATCAGATAAACCAGGAAAATTATTCATCGCCACTTTATTGTACTCGTTGTACAAATTGGTCGCATAAGGATCACCTGTTTTCAAAAATGCAGCAGAGTTTTTAATCCATGCATACAAGTTTTGCTTATCAGGCCAACGATCTTCCACGCCAGCTAAAGCAGGACCAGTTAGCTTTTTATTTACTGCGTGACATGAGGCACAATTCGCAGAGAATAGGGCCTTACCGTCTTGAGCATTTAGTTGATTACCTATAGCAGCACTAAAGGTGATAAATAAGAAGATCGTAACGATCTTAGCTAGGTTTCTTAAAGTTGTCATATACACGAACAGTGTCAAGTGTGGAAAAATATCCTTTAACGGACGCAAAATTAACTAAGAAACGCATTAAAATGCTCGTTTATTGCAAGTTTTTTTTTCTTTCTATTGATTGATTTTCAAATGGGTGGGAGGATTTTAGGTGACGAATGTCATAAAATTGTAAGTATCCAACTTATCCCTATAAATTTTGTTTATTCTTGTAAT
>JBIKJM010000157.1:0-3968 GCA_044360985.1 Sediminibacterium sp.
TGCTAGTTATATATCTTTGTTAGCAAAAGTACGATTCTAAAATTTAAATATTTTTTATGGCAATCAAAATTACAGATGAATGTATTAATTGTGGCGCATGTGAGCCAGAATGTCCAAATAACGCAATTTATGAAGGTGGAGTAGAATGGGCTATGGCCGATGGCACTTCATTGAAAGGTGTTTACACTTTAATGGATGGTTCAGCTGTGGATGCTGGAGCAAGAATTGCACCTGTTGCAATGGATACCTATTACATCACACATAATAAATGTACAGAATGTCAAGGGTTTCATGAAGAACCTCAGTGTGCTGCTGTTTGCCCAGTTGATTGTTGTGTACCTGATGAGTTGTACAAAGAAACAGTGGATGAGTTATTAGCTAAGAAAGAAAAATTACATTTATAATTGAATGGTTTAAAAAGGGAATCATTTCCCTTTTTTTATTGTCAAAATTGTTGGTGCAGCATTGAACCAATACAAAGTGGGTCCTATGAAAACAAAAGTGGCATTGGTGACAGGAGGATATAGCTCTGAAGCCGAGATAAGTTACAAAAGTGCAAAGACGGTGTTCAATGCATTGGATAAAACAAAATATGAAGTCTATCAAATTGACATTCATCCTACAGGTTGGTGGTATAAAAATACATTAGGGGAACAAGTGGCTGTTGATAAAGCAGATTTTAGCATAGTAGAAGGTGCAGAGAAAATTAAATTCGATGTGGCTTTGATGTGCATCCATGGCACACCAGGTGAAGATGGTAAATTACAGGGCTATTTTGATATGATCGGCTTGCCTTATACTAGTTGCGATACTGCTACCTCTGCATTGACTTTCAATAAAAGATATACGGTTGCGGTGGCTGGATTTGGTGGAATAGGTGTTGCTAAATCTTTACATTTATTTAAGGAGCAAGCATTAAGCCCTGATCAAATATTGTCTAACCTTACATTGCCTGTATTTGTGAAGCCAAATAATGGGGGTAGTAGTTTTGGTATTAGTAAAGTGAATCAAGTGGCGGAATTACCTATAGCATTAGAAAAAGCATTTAAAGAGGATACTCAAATTTTAGTAGAAGAATTTATAAGTGGTAGAGAATTTACCATTGGTGTATTTAAGTCCAAGGGTAAGATTACGGTATTGCCCATTACAGAAATCAAGACAGAGAATGAGTTTTTTGATTATGAAGCAAAATACCAAGGCAAGAGCCAAGAAATTACCCCTGCCGACATCACTTCAAAAATGTTTGACAGTTTAACGGCTGCTGCACAAAAAGTATATGCTATTTTAAATTGCAGAGGCGTGGTTAGAATTGATTTCATTTATGATGAAGCTGCAGAAAAAGCTTACATGTTAGAAGTAAACACAGTGCCTGGACAAAGTGAGGCAAGTGTGATTCCTCAGCAAGTCAAAGCAATGGGTTGGAACTTAACAGATTTTTATGGTTGGATCATTGAAGATAGTTTAGAACAAAAATAAAATAAAGCAATTTGAAACTCATTGACGATATATTAAAAAAGCCATTGTGGATGAATATGCTCATTGGTTTTGGAGTAGCCATTTGCTTATTCATTATTTTCTTTTTCTCGTTGGGATGGATTACCGGAAATGGTGAAACGGGAAAAGTACCAGCAGTGATTGGATTGGATGTGCTTGCTGCAGAGAAAAATTTAATTGCTGCAGGTTTTGATGTAGAGTTACAAGATTCAATTTATGTGGATACCCTTGCTAGAAACGCAGTGTTAAGGCAAACTCCAGAGGCAGATGAAATTGTTAAAAGAGGCAGGACAGTCTATCTAACAATTAATCGTGTTGTTGCGCCACAAGTAGATATGCCAAATCTTGTAGGATTTTCTATCAAAAGTGCAGAAACTTATTTAAAAGTATTGGGATTAAGATTGGGTTCAATACAAATGGTACCAGATCAAAATAAAAATGTGGTGATCGATCAACTAGTCAATGGTCAACCCATTGCACCTGGTTCTAAAATACCTTCTGGCACTTTGATTTATTTTTTAGTAGGAGATGGTGGCGTTTCTGCAGGTATGACGATGCCAGATTTAGTAGGTCTTACTTACGAACAAGCTAAGGCACAGTTAATGATTTTAGGATTAAATCTTGGTGTAGTTTCTGTGAATGGTTCCATTGGAGACAGTGCATCTGCATTTGTATTTGACCAAAGTCCAAGTGTCTATGGAAGTCAATTAGATTCATTAGGGATGCCAATACAGAATATGGTGTCCAAAGGTGCAACCATCAATTTGGTTTTGGATAAAGTAGCACCAGTAAAAGCAATTAGAGATTCAATACAATAAACAGATAATTTCGTCATTCACATTTTTATATATTCAAAAGTTCAATCATGCAAACCATTACAGTCGAGGCATTAAAAGCAAAAATAGATGCGGGCGAGACATTAAATTTATTAGACGTTCGTGAGCCACATGAGCATGCTGCATTCAATATTGGCGGACAATTATTACCATTAGGATTGGTGCAAGCTTTAATGTTAGACGAAGTAGAACACTTAAAAGAGGAGACTGTTTATGTGTATTGTAGAAGTGGTAATAGAAGTGGACAGGCTTGCATGATGATGGAGCCTTATGGTTTTAAAAATGTAGTGAATGTAGTGGGTGGTATGTTGGCATGGCAGGAATCATTCCCAGGATAATCAAAAACAGTATATGAAAAAAATCATTCAATTAGTTGCTTGTTGCTTTGTGTTCGCATTAGCAGCTTGTACCAATGCGTCAACAGACGCCACTTCAAATTACCACGACACAACTGGCAGAACAGATATTTTGTCTGGTGGTGTAAAACGTATACCAATAAATACAGAAAAAGGGGACTTTACAGTATGGACAAAGCGTGTTGGAAATAATCCAACCAAAAAAGTATTGTTATTGCATGGAGGTCCAGGGGCAACGCATGAATACTTTGAGTGCTTTGATTCATTTCTTCCTCAAGAAGGGGTGGAGTATTATTACTATGATCAATTAGGATCGGCGTATTCAGACAATCCAAATGATAGCAGCTTATGGTCTATAGATCGTTATGTAGAGGAAGTAGAAACTGTAAGAGTGGCACTTGGTTTAGATGCCAATAACTTTTATTTATTAGGACATTCTTGGGGTGGCATATTAGCAATTGAATATGCTTTAAAATACCAGCAACATTTAAAAGGACTAATCATCTCCAATATGATGGCGTCCATTCCTGAGTATGTGAAGTATGCCAATGAAGTATTAGGTCCTCAATTGCCTAAGGAAGTGTTGGCTCAGATTAGAGCATTTGAAGCAAAGGAACAATATACCGATCCTGCTTATCTAAAGTT
This sequence comes from Sediminibacterium sp., assembly GCA_044360985.1. GTDB lineage: Bacteria > Bacteroidota > Bacteroidia > Chitinophagales > Chitinophagaceae > Sediminibacterium. The sequence goes on from JBIKJM010000157.1 coordinate 3,332, forward strand.
AATTAGTGATTATTATTACCCAGAACATGTTTTAAGAATGCCTCCTGCTACTTGGCCTGATCCAGTGGTGCGTGCTTTTGCTAAAATGAATTATCCATTGTATTTAAAAATGCAAGGACCTTCTGAATTTGGTGTAGTGGGTGATGCAGTTTTAAAAAATTGGGATAGAACAGCGGATCTTGCAAAAATAAAAGTACCTACTCTAAGTATAGGTGGCACATTTGACACGATGGATCCAAAGGCGATGGAAATGATTGCTGGTAAAGTACAGAATGGCACATTCTTACTTTGTCCTAAGGGATCTCATATGTCTATGTATGATGACCAAGCAACCTACTTTAAAGGTTTGATTGATTTCATTAATAAGGTAGACAAAGAGAAAAAGTAATCATTCAGTCTTAAAATATTTAAAAAGGTCCTGAATTTTCAGGACCTTTTTAAGGTTTAACCTAGGGGGTTGCTTTATGAGGGGCATTTTTATTTTAAGTCAATCTTTAAACTTACCCAGTAATTTCTGCCTGCCATTGGGTAAAAATTATTGGATGTAGTTAAAGTGCGATCATAGATATAACTAAAAGTATAGCCGTTCGGAGCATATTTTACGTCTAATACATTATTCGCGAATAGCTGCAGTAAC
>JBIKJM010000158.1:0-3927 GCA_044360985.1 Sediminibacterium sp.
ATTGAACAAATGATTTTTGTTTTGAAAAATTAATATAGGCTTCATCCACCACCACAATACCGTTAAAATGATTTAAGATGGTTTCAATATCAATTCTATCTAATGAATTACCTGTTGGATTATTTGGGGAACAAATCCAAATGATTTTAGTTTGATCGTTGACTAATTGTTCAATATGCGCCAGATTCAATTGATAGTCGGATAATAACGGAGCATTCTGCACTTGAACATCATTGATGTTTGCACTTACTTCATACATTGGATAAGTGGGAGGACAAATAATAATATTGTCTTTTCCTGGTTCGCAAAAAGTTCTAAATAAAATATCGATACATTCGTCACTACCATTGCCAATAAAAATTTGATTCGCTTCAATTTGTTTTACAAATGCTAATTTTTCTTTAAGTTTTTGTTGGTAAGGATCTGGATACCTGTTGTACCATTTTGTTAATGGCGAACCCAAACTATTTTCGTTGGCATCCAATAAAATTTTAGCATCACCTGTATATTCATCCTTTGCAGAAGAATAAGGCTTCAAGGTTTTAATATTTGGCCTAATCAATTTATTTAATTCAAATGCCATGGTTCAAATTTAATTCGTCCTTAAAATTACATTTTTGATTCTATTTCTTTCACTCTAATTGCCACAGCCTGCGCATGTGCTTCCAATTGCTCCCCCGATGCCATTTGAATGACTGTTTGTGCTATATTTTTAAGGCCCATCTCGGTCAATTGTTGGAAAGTGATCTTTTTTACAAAACTATCTACACTCACACCACTATAAGCTTTTGCATGTCCATTGGTAGGTAAAGTATGGTTGGTTCCACTCGCATAATCTCCCACAGATTCTGGGGAATAATTACCAATAAATACCGATCCAGCATTGATGATTTTTTCGGCAACCACTAAGGCATTGTCCACCGATAAAATAAGGTGTTCTGGTGCATAGGCATTGATCAATTGAATGGCGTCTTCTCTGGATGCAATTACAATCGCTTTTGAATGGCCTAATGCTTTGGTCGCAAAATCTTGCCTTGGTAATTCAACTAATTGTTGTTCTAATTCTATTTGCACTTGGTCTACAATATTTCTATTACTTGCAATCAATAACACTTGACTATCTGCACCATGTTCGGCCTGTGATAATAAATCTGCCGCCACAAAGGAAGGGACTGCTGTTTCATCTGCATACACACAAACTTCACTAGGCCCTGCTGGCATATCAATCGCCACACCTTGTTGTTGAATTAATTGTTTAGCTGCAGTCACGTATTGATTACCTGGACCAAATATTTTAAATACTTTAGGCACTGTTGCTGTGCCGTATGCCATTGCTGCAATGGCTTGTGCACCTCCAATGGTATAAATTTGTTGGATGCCTACTAATCCAGCTGCATATAAAATGGCTGGATCAACTGTACCATCTTTTCTAGGAGGGGTACATAAAATCACTTCATTACATCCTGCTAGTTTTGCAGGTACCCCCAACATCAACACTGTCGAAAATAAGGGTGCTGTGCCCCCAGGAATATAGATGCCCACTTTTTCGATCCCAACAGATTTCCTCCAACACCAAACACCAGGCATGGTCTCTATTTTTTCCTCTCTCTTAATTTGTGCTTGATGGAAAATCTCAATATTCACTTTTGCAGATAAGATGGCAGCTTTTAGCGCAGGCGCAACTAGTTCCTCCGCAGCTTGTATCATAGCAGGATCAATTACAATCGTTTTTAATTGCACCTGATCAAATGATTCACTGTATTTAAAAAGCGCAACATCTCCGTCCAGCGCCACTGCATCTAAAATCGATTGTACTTGCGGCATTAATAATGCTGCATCAAAATTTGGGCGTTGCAACAATGCTTCCCAGTCTTGTTTATTTGGTTCTTCAAAAACTTGCATCTTATAAAATCATTTTTTCAATAGGCACCACCAAAATACCTTCGGCACCTAATGCTTTTAATTGTTCAATTAAATTCCAAAAATCTGCTTCTTCAATCACTGTATGCACACTGCTCCAACCCTCTGTTGCTAATGGAACGATGGTGGGACTTTTCATACCAGGGAGCACAGCAATGATTTTGTCTAATTGTGCATTGGGCGCATTCATCAAAACATATTTATGCTTCTTTGCCTTTTTGACCGACTCAATACGAAATAATAAGCGCTCTAAAATACCAACTAATTCATCTGGAAGGTCATTTCGTTTAACTAAAACTGCTTGTGAGTGTAAAATCGTTTCTGCTTCTTTCAATCCATTCATAAATAAGGTAGATCCACTGCTTACTAAATCACAAACTACATCGGCTAGTCCAATACCAGGAGCTATTTCAACACTTCCACTGATCTCATGAATTTCTCCTTTAATTTGGTGTTGATCTAAATATTGTTGCACCAATACCGGATAACTAGTCGCAATTTTCTTACCGGCTAAAAATTGAGGGCCAGTGAACTGCTCCCCTTTTTGAATCGCAAAACTTAATCTGCATTTTCCAAAGCCAAGCGCATACGCCACTTCTACTTTTTTTGCTTTTTCATACACCACATTTTCTCCCACAAACCCAATATCTGCTACTCCGTCTTGCACATACTGAGGGATATCATCGTCTCTTAAAAAGAAAACTTCGATGGGGAAATTACTTGCATCCGCTTTTAATTTGTTGACACCATTGCTAATATCGATGCCGCATTCTTTTAAAAGACGCATTGAATCTTCATTTAATCTTCCTGATTTTTGAATCGCTAATTTTAATCGCATATACTATTTATAAAAATTAAAAGGGCTTACTATGTAGTAAGCCCTTTGTTTAATATTGATACATACCAACATCTACAGCTTACCTATTAGATAGCATATGAAAGTGATGGATATAATTATTGAATAACATGGTGCAAATTTACGGCCCTTTTATAAAATCCCCAACTAAAACAGCATAAAAAAAGAAATTAGACATTTATTGAGCTATCCGTTAAACAAAATGACACAATTGCTATTTGGCTTCAAACCAAACTGGTTTATCCATGACCCCATCCCCATTATAATTAATACATAATTCTTCATCCACTGCAACTTCACGTATTGTTTGAATTTGGATGGTCTTGTGATCAAAGTCCATATCGTATTTACAATTCGCATCCACACTATGGTTGTAGATAGATGCATAGCCCAAGGCCACCGCTGCTTCTTGTTCATTGATCCCCCATTCAAAAATATAATCATGTAATAATGTGGTATCCACAAGGGCACGTTCTGTTTGATTTAAAACAATGACAGGCGCAATTTCAATGGTTGTACCTGCAGGAATGGACTCGGTCGTAAAAACCCCTCTACCTCGATGGGCAGTCTCCATAATGTATAAAATTGGTAATATCATTGCATAAAGTTAGCATATCCTAGTATGATTTCGTAAATTGCAGCCATGTCAGCCGAATTAGAAGACGATATCATATTAGCTGAAGTTTTTTTAGAGATCCTCTCTAAAGAAGACTTGCCGCTTTTAAAGGAATTTTTAGACGAGCAAAACATCAGTGATGTGGTGGAGCTTGTGAATGAATTTCCTGAAAAGGAAGGCTTGATTGTGGATACTATGACCGTACATCGTGCGGTGAGCGTCTTCAAATTATTGGACATCAACCAGCAGAAGGATATCATTAAAGAGCTCCCTGCAAGAAAGACAGCGAAGATCTTAAACGAATTGCCTCCAGATGACCGTACTGACTTTTTTGAAGAATTACCAAAAGCAGCCATTCGCGACCTCATTAAACTATTAGATCCAGAAGAACGTAAAATTACTTTGTCGCTTTTAGGTTATCCAGAGGATTCAGTAGGTCGTATGATGACGCCGGATTATGTATATGTTTTTCCACACTATACGGTTGCACAAGTTTTAGATAATATCAGAAAGTATGGTAAGAACTCAGAGACGA
>JBIKJM010000159.1:0-3922 GCA_044360985.1 Sediminibacterium sp.
ACCAAGATTTTTTACCCTTACTTGGCACAGATTATGTAGAGTTTTATGTGGGTAATGCAAAACAAGCAGCACATTATTATAAAACAGCATTTGGCTATCAAGATTATGCATACAGCGGTCCAGAGACGGGCGATAAAGAAAAAGTATCTTATGTTTTAATGCAGGATAAAGTAAGATTAGTTTTAACTACACCATTACATCCAACTTCAACGATTGCAGATCATGTGCATACACATGGAGATGGTGTAAAAGCCATAGCTTTAACTGTGAATGATGCATATGACGCCTTTGAACAAACTGTAAAAAGAGGAGCTAAGCCTTATATGCAGCCCAAAACAATGCAGGATGAACAAGGTGAAATAAAAATGAGCGGTATTCATATTTATGGAGACACAGTGCATTTATTCATTGAGCGAAAAAATTATAAAGGTGTTTTTATGCCTGGCTTTAGAAAGCATGAAAGCAATTATAAACCAACTGCTGTTGGTCTAAAGTACATAGACCATTGTGTGGGCAATGTGGGATGGAATCAAATGAATACTTGGGTAAGTTTTTATGAAGACGTCATGGGCTTTAAAAATATTTTGACATTTGACGATAAACAAATTTCAACAGAGTACTCTGCGCTCATGAGTAAAGTAATGAGCAATGGGAATGGATTTGTAAAGTTCCCTATCAATGAACCAGCAGAAGGAAAAAAGAAATCACAAGTAGAGGAGTATTTAGATTTTTATAAAGACGCAGGTGTACAACATATTGCCATTGCTACCGATAATATTGTGGATACCGTGACACAATTAAGTAGTCGTGGGGTAGAGTTTTTAAATATACCATCCACCTATTATGATGATTTATTAGATCGTATAGGACCTATTGACGAAGATGTTGCGCCACTAAAGCAATTAGGCATATTAGTAGACAGGGATGATGAGGGTTATTTGTTGCAAATTTTTACTAAGCCAGTAGAAGATCGACCAACACTTTTCTTTGAAATCATCCAAAGAAAAGGTGCGAAGTCTTTTGGCGCAGGTAATTTCAAAGCTTTATTTGAAGCACTAGAAAGAGAGCAAGACCTAAGAGGAAATTTATAGTAAGTTCGATTTAATCAAAAGCCATTTCTGGGATCTCACCTTCAATGATGAGTTTTCCTAGAGTGGCTTTTTTGATTGTTTCAACCGAGACCCCTGGTGCTCTTTCCAGCAATTTAAAACCACCTTCTGGTAAAACAGCAAGAACAGCTAATTCGGTTACTATTTTTTTAACGCATCTAATACCAGTCAGTGGCAAAGTGCAATTGGGTAATAATTTACTTTCTCCATCTTTATTGACATGCTGCATGGCAACAATAATATTTTTTGCAGATGCTACAAGGTCCATAGCACCGCCCATGCCTTTCACCATTTTACCAGGAATTTTCCAGTTGGCGATATCCCCATTTTCTGACACTTCCATCGCACCTAAAATAGTTAAATCAATTTTTTGAGCATGAATCATACCAAAGCTCATAGCGGAATCAAATAAAGCTGCACCAGGCAACATGGTGATGGTTTGTTTGCCTGCATTGATTAAATCTGCATCCACTTCTGCTTCTGTAGGGAAGGGTCCCATGCCTAAGAGTCCATTTTCTGATTGAAAACAAACGGCTATATTTTTTGGAATATAATTGGCTACAAGCGTAGGGATACCAATGCCTAAATTAACGTAAGAATTATGTTGAATCTCTTTTGCAATTCTTTTTGCTATCGCTTCTTTATCTAACATGCTATAAAATTTGAGTCATCAATTATTTAGAAATCGTTCTTTTTTCAATGCGCTTTTCGTAATCACTACCCTGAAAAATTTTGTGAATATATACCCCGGGTACATGAATTTGATTGGGATCAAGTTGGCCTGGCTCTACTAATTCCTCTACTTCGGCAATGGTTATTTTACCAGCCATGGCCATCATCGCATTAAAATTTCTAGAAGTGGCTTTAAAGATTAAGTTACCAGCTGTATCTCCCTTCCAAGCTTTTACAATTGCAAAATCTGCATTGAAAGCTGTTTCTAATAAATAATCTTTTCCATTAAAATTTCTTACTTCTTTTCCAATCGCAACTTCTGTTCCAATACCAGCCGGTGTAAATATAGCAGGCATGCCATATCCAGCAGCCATACATCTAAAGGCTAGTGTACCTTGAGGAATCAACTCTACATCGAGTTCTCCTGATAATAATTGTCTTTCGAATTCTGCATTCTCTCCCACATAGGAAGCAATCATTTTTTTAACCTGCCTTTGTTGAAGCATTAACCCAATGCCAAAATCATCTACCCCTGCATTATTAGAAATACAGGTAAGATTGGTCACGCCTTTTTTTACAAGCGCAGTAATACAATTTTCTGGAATGCCGCATAACCCAAATCCACCTAACATGATGGTTTGACCATTCATTATATCTGCGATGGCCTCTTCTGCATTTTTGACTTGTTTATTAATCATCATAATTGTAGTAATAAATAATGCTATAAAGGTAACATATGTTAGCTTTATAGCACAGTATAAAGTAGTTATTTAATTTTATAAACAAATAGGGTTCTTAAATGGTTAATTATAAAAGTATTTTATGAAAGCAGTTTACATATCATTATTGCTGATAGGTATTTATTTGATCTTCCAATCCTTTAAAATCGTAGGCGCAGTTAAGACAGAGAAGCAAGCTTATAGAGTAGTAAAAAAAGAAGCCGGATTTGAAATCAGATTTTATCCGTCTGCGACAATGGCCACCGTTTATTCAAAAGCGACCAATTATAAATCAGTGTCAAGTTCCGGTTTTAGTAAACTAGCAAAATTCATATTTGGTGGTAATCAAGAAAGAGAAAGTATTTCTATGACAGCGCCAGTGATCATGCGTATTACTGACAAGGGTTCAAGCATGAGTTTTGTAATGCCTCAAAAGTACAATGAAAGTAAATTGCCTACTCCTAATGATCCTCAAATAGAAATCAAAAAATCTCAACCAACTTATTTTGCAGCAATAAGCTTTAGTGGATACGCTAATGATGAAAAAATAGCCATCTATCACGATCAGCTTGCAGGCATGTTGAAAGAAAAAAACATTGTTCGAAAAGAAGGATTTTACTTTTTAGGATACAATGCGCCATTCCAATTTGTTGGGAGAACTAACGAAGTGATCATTCCGATAGAATGGAAGGAATAGACAAAGACGAATTAATAACATGATTAACTATTTTATGAATGGCTTAATACTATTAGCATAAGGATCAAATTGATAAAAGTCTGTTTCAATAAATTTATTTCCTGTTCTAACAAAAATTGATTTAGTTATGATAGTAGCATTTCCATCTCTTTTTAGGCCACCTGCATCGTCGGTGTAACTTATGTCTTTTTTTCCATCACCATTAAAGTCAAAGTAGATCAAATATTTTTTCCAATTACCTTTTCTAGGATTATTTATACTATACTCAAAATAGGTTCTGTCAATGATAAAGCTTCCATCTTTCTGTTGAATATATACTAAGATATCCCAAGGTGCCCAGTTGAAGTTTTTTGTTGCATCGTTTTGTGATGTTAAAGCAATAATATCTAATAATCCATCTCCATTTAAATCATCTGTTAAACAATCTTGAATCATAGTAATTATATTATCATTTGAATAATTAAATGGTAATTTTATAATTCCATTATTGTTGAATCTGCCTTTCCCTTGATTTATAATTAATCTTTGTTGTTGAGTATTCCCATATGCATATTTATCAAAATGCAATTCACTGGTTCCAATTAAAATATCGTTTTTATTGTCCTTATTAATATCTATAATTCTAGCAGTAAACGCACTGCCAGCAACCCCTGAGACCATATCTCCAAAACCATTATTTGCCTTATTCCCAAAATTATTAAGATCACCTACAAATGTTACATGCT
>JBIKJM010000160.1:0-3919 GCA_044360985.1 Sediminibacterium sp.
CAATACCCTTCATTAAATTTTGCTTGATCAATGAAAACAAAAAGTCATCTTTATGAGTTTTGATCATATCAAAAGCATTCGAAAAATGTTTTTCCAATTCCATCATCGAATTTGGATTCATGGTTTGGGTCATGGCCTTCATATTTTCCATTAGCAAAAACATTTCATGAATCGCATTTTCTGCTTTTGATTTACAGTCTTTGCAAGTCATTTCATGCTCTTTTAATTCTAGATTCACCACGGCCTTTACCAAATCATCCTTATCCTTATAATATAGATAAATGGTTTTTTTGCTAATCCCCAATTGATGGGCTAGGTCGTCCATGGTCACCTGTCTCAAACCAGACTGGAGCATTAAATCCCTCGCCTTTAATAATATTCTTTCTACCATAGTTACAGTTGAAGCCGCAAAACTAAGGAAACTTTATAAGTTTGCAAAGTTTCCAAGCATGAAATTTGTATTAATTCTTGCTAAATGGTCAAAATGAGTGAAATTTGTAACTAAATCAGCAGAAAATGGCCAATTTCAGGCAAAAACTAAACAGAAAACAGATTTTGGGCTTTTTGGCGCAATTGTTCTTTCAAGGGGTAGTCGTATTGGCGCCCATTGGGGTGACTGTTTGGGTGGTGGTGAGCCTATTCAATTGGGTAGATAATTTTTTACCTAATTTATTAAATGTTTTATTTCCGCTTCAATTTGCCGAAGTCAATGGTCAGATACCAAGAGTGACTGGTCTTGGATTTTTAGTGGCCCTATTTTTAGTATTAATTGTGGGATGGCTATCCTCTTTATTTTTTGTTGAAAGGCTGGTGTCCATCTTTGATAAAGTTTTAGAAAAAACACCGGGCATTAAAATCATCTACTCTTCGGTCAAAGATTTTTTAGAAGCATTTGCAGGCAATAAGAAAAAATTTGATCAACCAATTTTAGTGAATGTGGATGCAACTGATGTTTGGAGAATAGGATTCATCACACAAAAAGATAGTGCACATTTTGGATTAGCAGATTTTGTAACAGTCTATGTGCCCCATTCGTATGCAATATCTGGTATTACTTATATCGTCCCGCCTACACGAATAAAAAAATTACCAAAAGGACTAGGTGCCTCAGAAGCCATGAAATACGTGGTTTCTGGAGGAGTCACTACGATGGATGAGACTGAAGAAGCGATGGGAAGCAAAGATTAATTTTCAAAAAATAGTACATGCAATTACATAATTTTAATTCAGGCCCATCCATTTTACCCAAAGAAGTTTTGGACCAAGCAGCCGCTGCGATTTATAATTTTAATGGAACTGGTTTATCTATTTTAGAAATTGGACATAGAACAACTGAATTTGTGGCAGTAGTAGAAGAAGCAAAACAAATTGTAAAAAGATTGATGGATATAGGGGACGATTATGAAGTGTTGTTTTTGCAAGGAGGTGCCACTATGCAGTTTATGCAAGTACCCATGAATTTGTTAGATGAAAATGGATTAGCAGCAATTTGTGACAATGGCATATGGGGGCATAAAGCAGTGAAAGAAGCACAAATTTTTGGACCAGTTAAAGTGGTATCTGATACCACAGCAGACAAGCATACGCACATTAATAAGGCCCTAGAATTACCCTCAAATACCAGTTATTTACACATTACGACCAATAACACGGTGGAGGGAACCCAATGGCATAGCTATCCACAGACAAAAGTGCCCTTAATTGGGGATATGAGTTCGGATATATTTTGTAGAACTACCCCATTTCATCAGTTTGATTTAATCTATGCAGGCGCACAAAAAAATATGGGTGCAGCAGGCGTCACCATGGTCGTGGTAAAAAAATCCATACTAGGAAAAACAAACAGATCCATCCCTGCTATTTTAGATTATCAAAAACACATAGAGGCAGGTTCTTTATTAAATACACCTCCAGTATTTTCGATTTATGTAAGCTTGCTCACATTAAGATGGATCGAAAAAGAAGGTGGACTAGTAGAGATGGAAAAAAGAAATACTGCGAAAGCAAAATTACTATACGATACCATTGACGCGTCGGAACATTTTTATTGTCCCATTGCAAAGGAAGACAGAAGTATCATGAATGCAGTTTTCTTTTTAAAAGATCAAACAAAAGAAGCCGATTTTTTAACTTTGTGTAAAGAAAACGGGATGATTGGTGTGAAAGGTTATAGAACTGTTGGCGGTATCAGAGTAAGTATGTACAATGCCATGCCTATGTCAAGTGTAGCTGCATTTTGCGACCTAATAAAAGCCTTTGATTAAGGCTATTTTTTGCTTCAAAAAATAAATTATTTTTAACGAATCAATGGCTACGAAGTCGATTATATTCGACAAAATGAACGATATTTGCCCTCATGGCAAAAATTAGTCCCTTTGAGGCATTGCGTCCTCAGCCTCAATTAGCGAAGCAAGTAGCAAGTAAACCTTACGATGTTTTAAATAGTGCAGAAGCAAAAGCAGAAGCTGTTGGTAACGCGTATTCTTTTTTACATATCACGAAGAGTGAAATTGATTTACCAGAAACCGTAGACATCCACAGTCAACAAGTCTATGATATTGCATTGGATAATTTAAATGCATTCATGCAAAGAGATGTGTTGTTTAAAGAATCAAAACCATGTTATTATATTTATCAATTAATCATGGATGGTCGCGCGCAAACTGGATTGGTTTGTGTGAGTAGTGTAGATGATTATGAAAATGGAATTATCAAGAAGCATGAGTTCACGCGTCCAGAAAAAGAGCAGGATAGAATCAATCATATGAAAACGATTGGCGCACAAACAGGTAATGTTTTTTTAGCGTATCGCAATCAAGCTGCAATTGACACTTTGATAGAAAAATGGAAGACGACCAAAAATGCAGTCTATGATTTTACTGCAGACGATGGTATTCAACATACTGTTTGGGCAGTGAGTGATACGGATACCATTGCACAAATCACCCATTTATTTGAGACCCAAGTGCCATGCACTTATATCGCAGACGGTCATCACAGAGCGGCATCAGCTGCAAAAGTGAGAACAGCAATTGGCAAACAAAATACTAGTGCAGACTATTTCTTAACGACATTGTTCCCATCCAACCAATTGGCAATCATGGATTACAATCGAGTGGTGAAAGATTTGAATGGACATGAAGCAACTGCATTTTTAAGTGCACTAGCTCAAGATTTTGATGTTCAAACAATGGATGCTGCCTATAAACCAGACGCTTTACATCGTTTTGGATTGTATATGAATCATCAATGGTATGCATTGACTGCAAAAGCAGGCACTTACAATGATGCAGACCCAATTGGTGTTCTAGATGTGACCATTTTATCTAACAATATATTAGACAAATTATTAGGCATTAAAGACCAGCGCGTAGACAAAAGAATTGACTTTGTGGGTGGTATCCGAGGCATGGAAGCGCTAGAAGCGAGGGTGGATAGCGGTGAGATGGCTTTAGCGATTAGTTTGTATCCAGTGACGATTGACCAATTATTCAATATCGCAGATGCAGGCGAGGTGATGCCACCAAAGAGCACATGGTTTGAGCCAAAATTAAGAGATGGTTTATTGACCCATTTGATCAACGATTCCAACGATTAATCAACTTTATATACTCGACTTTAAAAAGATTTATATAAAACTAGCGTAGCTTATAATTCCTTTCTAAAACCAGTCTTTTGACTGGTTTTTTTTGTATTTTGTTGGACAAAATACTTGTCATATGGAATCTAAAAGACTCTTTGATTGTATAGAACATCAGTTAACAAATTTTCCTCAAGAAGTGATGTTGGCTGGAAAAGAAAATGGTGAATGGAGAACCTACTCCACTTCACAAGTTGCATCTACAGTAAATGCGTTGAGCGCAGGTTTATTAAGCCTTGGCTTATCTGGAAATGATTTCACGCCAGAAGGATCTGATAA
>JBIKJM010000161.1:0-3906 GCA_044360985.1 Sediminibacterium sp.
AAGAGCAAGTGGAGGCAATGAAATAGTCTATAAAAATTTAAAAACGAATCCGCAGATTGGCATGTGGGGTGCAGATGAAAATTATTTAGCAGTCAATGGGTACCAGCTTGCAGTGGGAAGAAATTTAAATGCAGTGGATATTCAATCTGGACGAAATGTTTGTATGATTGGTAGTAGTGTGGCCACCAAGTTATTTCCTAAAAATCCAGAAAAAAGTGTCGATAAAATTATTTTGGTTCAGGGTAAGCCATATCGTGTCATTGGCTTATTAAAAGCAAAGGGGTCAAGTGCAATGCTAAGACAGGATGATATTGTAGTGACTTCATTGAAAAATGTGCGTCAATATCAGAACACCAATCCTTCTTATCAATTGGGTGTGGCGGTAAACAATGTAGTTGAATTAGAACCTGCCATTGACGAAGCGATGTTGCAGATGAGAAAAGCGAGAAAATTAATTCCTACAGAATCAGATAATTTCATCATAGATAAGAGTGATAAGTTTGCGCAATTGTTCATTGGCTTTTTAGCAGGTATCAGTGGTGCAGCGGGCGCCATTGGAATGATTACCTTAATTGGTGCAGCAATAGGTTTGATGAATATCATGTTGGTTGCCGTGAATGAAAGAACTAGAGAAGTGGGTTTAATTAAAGCACTTGGCGGAAAGCGCAAAGACGTGCGTCGACAATTTTTATTTGAAAGCGTGATCATTAGTTTATTGGGTGCTGTATTTGGCATCTTATTAGGGGTACTAGTTGGAAATATATTCAGCATCGTTTTAAGTACGGGCTTTGTGATTCCTTGGTTCTGGGTGGTTACGGGCATTGTCATTTGCTCTGGAGTTGGTTTGGCAGCAGGTATCTATCCCGCTATGAAAGCGGCTGCATTAAACCCAATTGATGCATTGAGGTACGAATAAACATAAAAATTTAAATATAAAAAAACGCCTCCAAAATTTGGAGGCGTTTTTTTATCAGTGCGATTAATTTATTTAGGGTCTAATGCTTGCTTGATTCTGTCTTGTAAGTCACTGATATGATTAACTGCAGTTGCATCTGTAGCAGTTGCTTTAGCAGCTTGCAATGTAGCAGATAATTTTTTCAATTGTGCTTTTGCTTCAGATACCACATCTGTATTTTCCACATCTGCACTTGGTGCGCCCAAACGAATCATCCCGATAGCAGCTGATCCTGCTGAAGCTGATGGATTCAACATTTCGTCTAATTGACTCACAAATGTTTTTTGTAAATTTCTACGATAAATATCTGTCTTACTTACATCACTGAATAAGCCTTTTCTTAAATCGTCCATCATCTCATTCAATGCGTATGAACTTGCACCAAATCTTGTTTGACTTGTGGTGATTCGATACAATCTGTTTTTATCTAACAATGATTTTAAAATACTTGTTTGAACAGTTTGTACACGCTCATTACTCACAGGGTTTGCAAATTTATTTAGAATAGATGGATCTAATAACCACTTAGGTGTAGTGAATAATTGTGTATGGAAAAATTGCATTGCTTGTTTTTGTAACGCAACAGTTGTTGGTGTATACACATCGCCTTTTTCTTCTACACTTTTAAATGTTTCTTGAACACCTCCAACATTTCTTAACACATGGCCCATGTACCTGCTAAATTGACCAACTACTTGACCATACATGTCACTTAAGTTTTCATATCGATCACCTTCTTCCTTCGTCCATTCTGGCAAATTCACTATGATTCTTTTCAAATTCTTAATACCATATTCACTTGCCAACATTGCATTATCGCCTAAGTCTTCTGTTTGTGCTCTTGGATCATCATTTCTTCCTTCGCCACCAAACCATACTCTTGGGTTCTTGCTTAAATTATCAATAATCCATTTGTTATTGATCTTGCGATCTTCTTCAGCGTCATTTAGACCTGTGTATGTGTAACCCCATTGGATCGCCCATTTATCATAGTCGCCTATTTTTGGGAATAATCCAGCTTGTGAAATCTTATCTTCTGGTTGAGCAACATAGTTAAAGCGCGCATAGTCCATGATAGAGGCAGTGTGACCATTCGCTTCAACCCAAGTTTTATCTCTCAATTTTTCTACAGGTGTTTTACTAGAACTACCCATATTATGTCTCAAACCTATGGTGTGACCAATTTCATGGGAAGATACAAAACGAATTAAGTTCCCCATTAATTCATCATCAAAATGCATTTTTCTTGCTGCTGGATCCACTGCTGCAGTTTGCACCATATACCAATCGTGTACTAAGCTCATTACGTTATGGTACCAACCTACATGGCTTTCTAAAATCTCACCACTTCGAGGATCATGCACTTGAGGACCGTAAGCATTTTCAATATCTGAAGCGAAATAACGAATCACAGAGAAACGTGCATCTTCCAAACTCATAGTGCTATCATTAGGCCATTCTTTACCTTGGATGGCATTTTTCCATCCTGCTTTTTCAAATGCTGCATTCCAGTCATTTACACCAGCGATCAAATATGGCACCCATTTTTTAGGTGTTGCAGGATCTACATAATAAATAATTGGTTTGATGGGTTCTACTAATTCACCTCTTTTATATTTCTCTAGATCTTGAGGTTTTGGCTCTAAGCGATAACGAACCGCAAAAACTTGATTTTTTACTTTTTGTTGGTCATCAGAATATTCCACAAAATTATCCGCAAAATAACCCACTCTTGAGTCAAATAAACGACGTCCCATTGGTGTTTTAGGCAACAATAAGATAGATGTATTCAATTCAAAGGTTACAGCACCAGCGTTTGCTGCTGCTGGGATAAAACTGCCACCTGCTGGACTACCCGGCATTGGGGCACTTGCATTGTATGTTTTTACTGTTTTAACTTCTAAGTTAATTGGGTAAGCCTTGATGGTTTCGATATATGAACGATCAGAGGCAAGGCCTGATAGGTTAAAGTTTCTCTTCTCAAAGCTACTTAAACTAACTGCCTGATTATCACCTTTAAAGAAGTCAGTTACATCTATAATCGAACTTGTAGAGTCTTTTCCGTAAGCTTTTACATCAAAAGCCGCTACAATAGGGTCTAAATAAGAGTTTTTAACTGCTTTTGCAATGGTTTGAGTAGAATCCGCCATACTAATTAGGGATACCACACGCATAAAAATGCGGTTATTAGGCCCTTTTTCAAATTGGATGGTTTGTTCGTTGACTTGCTCACCGCCATATTTTCTGGCACCGCCAGCCACTTTAGCGTAACGTGTTACCGCTATCAACTCTCTACCCAAAAGGCTATCTTGGATATCAAAGTAGAATTTATCGTCTTGAAAGTGCACTGTAAAGACCCCTTTTTGGGATATAGCCTTTTTTGTGATGAATTCTTTAAAGGATTTTGGGCCTGTTTTTGCAGGAAGCTCTTTTTTAGCAGCTGCTGTGTCTGCCACTGGTGGCATAGGTCTTTGGGCATTTACAAGGCCTGTAAACATGACACAAAGACTAAGGATCGCTAGGTTTTTTTTCATATTATATGATTATAGTTTTTTGAAAACGCCCCCTAAATATATTCATTTCAGGCTAATTTTTTTGTTAATAATTTTTTTACATAAAAAAATGTCTTGAATATTGTTTCAATCAATAATTTACTTATTTTGTAAGCCCTTAGAAACTCAAGCAATTAGATTCCTTCAAGAATCTTCTTAAGTTTTAAGGATTAAATCACTTTTATATAAATTTAATTTAAAACCAAAAATCAATTGAATCATGGCTGATTTATCCAAACCAACTGCAACTGCAGCTTCAAAACAAGCAGCACAAAAAAAAGGTGGCAATTTGATTGCAACCTTAGCACCTATCGCTTGTATCGTAGCAGGCTATGTAATCTGGCGTTTTGTGCTAGGTAACGCAAGTAATTTCACTAACCCTGATCCAAGTGGTGGTTT
>JBIKJM010000162.1:0-3883 GCA_044360985.1 Sediminibacterium sp.
TCCGATGGCGCTGTAGCTCAGTTGGTAGAGCAAAGGACTGAAAATCCTTGTGTCCCCGGTTCGAGCCCGGGTGGTGCCACAATCATTTATCAGCCCTCAACGAAAGTTGGGGGCTTTTTTATGCAATCTTTATTTGATTTGAATTTGTTTTCTTTGAACTGTATGTGCCGAGAAAATTCCTAGGGCGCCACCAATAATATTAGTGGGTGGATTAGAAGGGGTTGTGCCACCGCCTGGTCCAGCGCCCGATTGTTGATACAAAGTGTAGTAATATAAATAAATAGGCCTTGTGATACATTGCATTTCTACAGCAACAATATCATTTAATTTTACTTCTAAAGAATCAGACCCTCCTCTTAGTGGTCGTTGATTCGCTTTTCCATTATTCAAATTATCATTAAAAACATGAAAGGTTTGGTCTAGTGTATCATTGATCTTTTGAATAAAACGATAGCTATTGCCCAACTGAATTGGGTCAGTATAAACTGGGATAACGCTATATCTAATTTCATTATTGACCGGAAAGGGATTGATCCTTAAACTATCTAATGGAACTTTTAATGGCATCGTAGCATTGGCCGTGTACTTTTTTTCTTCAACCTGCACCTCTAAATAATAGGTGTTCCCGTAGATGCCTTTTATTTTATTTGTTTTGTACTGACCCTCTTTTTCATGTTTGAGCGTATCAACTTGTCCAAGATTGTCTTTAACAATCACAAGGGCATTGGTCACAGCTAAAAAATTGGAGGATTCCGAAATACCAGTAGACTTGCTAAGCTTGATATAATAAGGACCAGCCTCGTCTGTGATACTTCCATCAATAACAAGTAAGGATTGGTTGGGATCTAAGGCTAGTTGAATTTCTTTTTCACAACCCAATAAAAAAATCCCGATTAAAATTGCACCAAAATATTTTTTAAGCATCATTAAAATTTGAATTGATAAGTGACACTAGGTACCCATCTAAATAAGGCCGTTTGAATAATTTGAGTTCTGCTAAGGTCCTTTGGATCATCTTGAAAATTAATTTGATATGCATTTTCTCTCCCATATACATTGTATAAACTAAAGTTCCAAGATTCTTGAATGCGTTTTTTTCTTTTCTTTTCATAAGTGACACTCAAGTCCATTCTATGATTAGAGGGCATTCTGTTTCCATTTCTTGAAGCATATTGATATAGCGTCTGTCCTTGAATGGAATATTTTCCAGTTGGAAATGTAACCGCATCCCCAGTATTGAATACAAAAACAGAAGAGATGGACCATCTTGAATTAAGGGTATAGATGCCTACAATAGAAATATCATGGGTCCTATCTTGTCTTGCATTGTACCAATTGTTTTGGTTGATACCCGTAATTTTTCTTTCTGTTTTGGATAAGGTATAACTTATCCATCCAGTTAACATGCCTTCTTTTTTCTTCCATAATAATTCAAGACCATAGGCGCGTCCAATACCAAACAAGAGCGCGCTTTCTACATCTGCTAAAGTAAATATTTCAGCCCCATCTTTAAAGTCTAATTGATTTTGTAAATTTTTATAATACAATTCTGTGCTTAATTCATAGCTGTTATTTTTCCATCCTTGTACAAAACCTACACTTAGCTGATCCGCAATTTCGGGTTTAATATTATAGGAATTTCCAATCCATTGATCAGAGGGGCTTGAGGCTGTTGAATTACTAAGTAGGTGAAGGTGTTGTACATTTCTTGCATAACCCGCCTTGATACTTGTTTGGTCTGTTACACGATAGTTAGCCGTCATCCTCGGTTCAGGGTTCACATAGGTCTTGCCAAAACTTTGCTTATCTAATTGAATTGTATTTACAAGCAAATCGTTTTCATATACATTATAAGCATCTCCACCCATTAAACTATAAGCAGAAATGCGCATTCCATAATCTACACTTAAATTAGCTGTTGCTTTATAATAGTTGCTTAAATAGAGGGCGTTTTCAAGCCCATTTCTGCCTATTTTTGGATTACTATTGATCACCGTTCCACTAAATGTGCTTGGCTTAATGGTATGTAAAATACTGTTGAATCCAAAACGTAATGTGTTTTTTGGGTTGAGGTAAAATGTATAATCTTGCTTTAGGTTGATGTCTTTAATATTGGAGTTAATATTAAAATTAGACAAGCCATTTTTAAGCTTTACATTATAATTGTAGTCACTGTAAATTAGAGAGGTATTTAAAAATAAGCGGCTAGATACGATTCTATTCCATCTAATCGTACCCGTTTTATTTCCCCAATCAATCCCAAAGGCATCTCCTAATCCTAACTCGTCTCTTCCAAAATAACCAGAAAGATATATTTTATTTTTTTCGTCAATCTTATAATTTGCTTTCATATTGAGGTCGTAGAAGTATAAGATATTGTCTTTAAATTCATCAGAGGCACGCAGAAAAACATCTGCATAGGTTCTTCTTCCTGATAGGATAAAGGAAGACTTTTCTTTTTGAAGCGGACCCTCAATACTAAGTCGACTGCTAATCAATCCAAGGCCTCCATTTACATTAAAGTCTTGGTTATTGCCTTCTTTCATTTTTACATCTAATACCGAAGACAGCCTGCCACCATATTGCGCAGGTCCATTGCCTTTAATTAAAGTGGCATCTTTTATCGCATCACTATTAAAAGTGCTAAAAAAACCAAGCAGGTGTGATGCATTATAGACTGGCGCCTCGTCTAATAAAATTAAATTTTGATCAGCAGCCCCACCTCGAACATAAAATCCACTATTGCCCTCGCCAGCCGATTTTACACCAGGCAATAGTTGAAGTGTTTTTAAAATATCCTTTTCTCCAAAAATAACAGGTACTTTGCTAATGGCATTTAAGTTGAGTGTCTCTGTCCCCATTTGTGGTTTTAAAAGGTTGTCATTTTTTCTTCCGCTTTCAACGACCACTTCTTTTAAGAAATTAGCAGTCTTCAATAAAATAGTTAAATTTAAGTTACTATCAAGTTGTACCTGCTCCTTGTATTTTTCATATCCTAACTGAGTAACAACTAGGGTGTATTTCCCCCTTGGTAGAGAAATGGCATAAAATCCATATTCATTAGATAGCACCCCAAGGTTTGGCAGCTCTTCAATCCTTAGAACGGCTCTAATCATAGCCTCCCCTGTTGCTTGGTCTTTTACATTTCCGTTTAAAACGAATTTATCCTGTCCAAAACTAAATTGAACTTGTAAAACGCAAACAACCACGCAAAAAAAATGGAGAAAACGCTGTTTATTCAATCTCATAATTAAGTAACAAAATTACCTGCTTTTAGTTCAAATATTGCAACCAGTAAACAGTTTGTATTACCGCTGCAGTAAAATATTAAATTAACTCCAAAAATTTTATTACTTTGAATTTTCAAACTTCATTATTTATTCATTTTTCCCTCCTCTTATCTAATTACCATGCGTTATTTTTTGATTTTATCATGCCTATTTTGCACCTTATCAAGCAATGCTCAATATTCGAATGCTCCAGTCATTCGTACAGAGCAAATTAATATTGCTAGAGATAGTTTTGGTGTGCCGCATATTTTTGCACCCACCGATCCTGAAGTAGCTTATGGTCTTGCATGGGCGCATGCAGAAGATGATTTTGCAACAATGCAAATGTTGATTTTAACTGGAAAAGGAAAAGTGGCAACACATTTAGGAAAAAAAGGAGCGCCGATTGATTTTGTTTTTGGATTATTAAATACAAAGGCAACAGTTGTTGCACAAATGAATCAGTTTGATCCTAAGTTCATACAATTGGTAAAAGGCTATTTATTGGGTTTAGAAGCTTATGCCAAAGCACATCCAGATCAAGTTTTAAATAAACATGTATTTCCAATTACGATCGAGGAATATTTAGCTTCTGCTGCATTTTCCGTAGCAAT
>JBIKJM010000163.1:0-3882 GCA_044360985.1 Sediminibacterium sp.
AGGCATCGTAGAAACACCATGACGCTTTTCAAACTCTACAAAATTCACTTGTATACGACCCAATTCAGATCGAGTACTTCTGTCTCCTCTCATCGGATCGCTTGCACCTACTGCAATATTTGCAATCATAGATTCTACTACAGGATTCTTTTTACCGTTCTCTGTACCCAATACTTTATTGACTTTAGCTTCTAGAACTTTCGTAATGGAATCAGTATGTTTTACTTCAGAACCTACTGGTAATTTCAAGTAAACATAGATTTCGTTAGGATCTGCTTGAGGGAAAAATTCAATCCCTGTTCTGCCTGTACCAACACTAATACCAAAAAGGACGAATGATAAAATTAATAAACCAAAAGTGGCGAATAATAATTTTACCGGTCTCCATCCTGTTAATGACCTCCTTAAAATACGCTCATATAAATCCATCATATTCGGCAAGGTCTTTTCTTGGAAATGCTTGATAGCAGATGCTATAAAATATTTATTAGCTACTACCAACAACATAAAGAAAATAGTTAAGTTACCTAAGAAGGTAGCCCCCATCATATCTAATACGATTCCAAAACCAATTGGAATCCAGAAATTCTTTTTCTTGAACATGGCAGACTTTGGTTCATTGCTATTTTCGTCTTCGTGGTTCATAAAGTCTACAGCAAAAACCGGGTTCATAATAAAGGCCACCACCAAGGATGCTGTTAATGTAAAAATCAACATGGCAGGTAAGTAGACCATGAATTTACCAATGATGCCAGGCCAGAACAATAATGGGAAAAACGGCGCTAAAGTGGTAATGGTTCCAGCTAATACTGGGATAAACACTTCACCTGCAGCCATTTTAGCCGAAGTAGTAGCAGTGAGTTTACCCTTGCCTTGTACAAAAATACGGTGGGTATTTTCTATCACTACAATGGCATCATCCACAATAATCCCCAATCCAAATAAGAGGGCAAATAGCACCATAAAGTTCAATGTAATATTGGTGCCTATTAATAAGTTGCCTGCTGGTAAAAATACAAAGGCAACAAACATACTCAATGGCACAGATAATGCCACAAAGAAGGCATTGGTCACGCCCATAAAGAACATCAACACAATCAATACCAATATAAATCCAATCACAATGGAGTTCACTAATTCCGTGAAGGAAGATCTTGTTGGGATACTTTGATCACCTGTAATGACTGTCTTAAGGTCTTTTGGTAAACTTGTTAATTTTGCTTCTTGAACAATCTTTTTTACAGCATCAGAAGTCTCAATTAAGTTTTCACCACTACGTTTGATAATATTTAAAGTCAATACATTCTTTCCATCTAAACGTGCATAGCTTTCATTTTTCTTTACGGTATCTACAATTTTTGCTACATCTCTTAAATAAATAGGCGCACCACTTGTATTGCGAACAATGATATTCGCAATATCGTTGGCATTTTTAAGCTGTCCTTTTAATTGAAGGTTACGTTGCATAGTACCTACTTCTAAAAGACCCCCAGATAAATCAAGGTTCTCTCTTTGAATGGCATAAGTGATATCGTCGAAAGTAATGCCCGAGCTTTGCATTCTAAAATTGTCCACGTTAATTTGAAACTCACGTTCAGGCGCACCTACTAAGTCTACACGGTTCACCTGTGTGATATTTTCTAATTTATCTTTTAAGTCATCAGCGTATTTCTTTAATTGCACCGAACTGTAATTACCGCTAATGTTGACATACATAATCGGCTGCTCACTAAAGTTCACTTCAATCACCCGAGGCTCTTGTGTTAAGTCATTTGGCAAGTCATTCTTTGCCTTATCCACCGCATCTTTCACTTTTTGTAATGCAATATCTGGCTTCACGCTGGTATTGAATTCTACGGTGATGGCAGAGAAATCTTGTTGAGACACCGAGGTAAATTTACTGATCTTTACACCTGTGATGGCTTTGATTTGTTTTTCTATTGGACGCGTTACTAAGTTTTCAATGTCCTTAGGAGAATTACCTACATAGACAGTTTGCACGTACATAGTAGGAATCACAATCTCAGGAAATTGTTCTTTAGGAAGGGTCAAGAATTGGTAGATACCACCAAGGCTAATAAACAACATCAATAAATAAATAGATGTTTTGTTGGTGATACTCCAAGAAGTTGGTTTAAATTCTTTAAACTTTTCTTTGATATTATTAAGTGTCGACATTTGGATCGATTGTGCTTTTATGAATTATTTAATGCTAGTACTGATCAATTGACCATCATAGATCGACTGATATCCTTCTGTAATCAAGATGTCACCAGCAGCTAAACCGCTTAGTACTTCGATATTGTTGCCATAGAATTCACCAGTTATAACCATTTTTTTACGTGTAAACATTTTACCAGCTTCTATGACAGCTACATAAACAAATTTACCTTTCTCGTCGGTTTGTAATAAGTTCACTGGGATACTAATCGCATTCTTCTTTTCGTAGTCTTTGATTTTAACTTGTGCCAATAGGTTTGGTCTAAAGTTGTTATCAACCGGTAATTTAGATTCTATATAAAAACTTCTGCTTAAAGGATCAATCACATTACCTAATACATTCACTTTATTATAGATTGTTTTTTGAATATCAGGGAAGGTTAAAGTTAGTTCAGTACCTATTTTTACTTTACCAGCATAATTTTCTGGTACTTCTGCAGTTAATTTAAGTTTAGTGGTATTCACTATTTTGATTTGACCGGGTCCCATAAATAAATCACCTACTTTCACATTCACTTCTTCTGCAACACCATCCACATCGCTATAAATACTAGTAAATGCCAATTGGTCTTTTACCATACCAAGTTGCTCATTCGCTGCTCTTAATTGGCTAGCCAATGCGTCTGCATTGGTTTTAGCAGTCATCAATTGAATTTCGCTTCCAATATTTTGCTCCCAAAGGTTCTTTTGTTTCTCATAAACCGCTTTTGCTAAAGCCGCTTGAGATTTTAAAGTCTCAATATTTTGTGTTGCAGCAGCTGCACTTTGTTTAATCATGGAATTGTCTAATTGTAAAATCAATTGGCCTCTTTTTACCCTGTCGCCTCTTTTAATATAGATCGCTCTCACTTGACCACCGCCTGCACGAGGGGTAATATAAGAAACACTCTCAGACTCTACTTTACCTTGCAATTCGATATAATGTGTAAATGTTTCTGTTTGGATGGTATCTGTAGCAACCAAGATGGCTTTTGCTGCAGAAGCGCCTCCAGCTTTTTCTACTTCTTTTTCTAATGCTACTATTTGTGCATTTAATTCTAGTGCTTGCTTTTTTAAGCTTGCCAAGGATTTTTGTTTTGCTTCTACAGTATTCTCACCGCCACCACAGGCAGTTACAAGAACAAGTAAGCTAAGTGTAAATAATGTTACGAATGATTTCATTGTATCTAAATTTTATATTAATTGTGTATTTGTTTTAATTATAGTTTTCCGCTTGCTTTTAATAAGTCTACTTTAGAAATTAAGGCAGTATATAGGGCATTCATGAAATTATTTTGTGCAGCTACTAAATCTGCCTGAGCCGCAGAGATTTCCGTATTAGAACCGGCACCTGCTTCGAATTTCTTTTTGGTTTGGCTGTAGACATTTTCTGCTAATTGCATGTTCTTTTTTTGAAAGTTCACAGTGGCCACAGAAGACATATAATTTAACTTAGCTTGACTTAGTTCATTATCAATATTGTTCTTTAATGCAGACATCTGGTTATCTACTTGTTGTAATTCAAGTTTCGCCTTATTGACTTTAGCGACTCTTGAACCTCCGTTGAATAAAGGAAAGTTTACATTTAATCCAATGAGTGCAGTTTCAAACCAGCTTCCGTTTTTATCAAAAAAATCAAATTTGGTTCTTTGTGCATTTTTAGTATAAGCACCGTTCATGGTA
>JBIKJM010000164.1:0-3837 GCA_044360985.1 Sediminibacterium sp.
CACCACCAACATATATACTTTGTTCTTTTCGACACAATACACCAACAAGTCGTCTACGATACCACCAGTGGTATTTGGCAAACAACTGTACTGTGCTTTACCATCTTCTAATACAGATGCATCATTACTTGTTACACGCTGGATTAAATCCAATGCATTTTCTCCTTTTAAAACAAACTCGCCCATATGACTCACGTCAAATACACCAGCGCTGTTTCTTACAGCGGCATGTTCATCATTGATCCCTGTATAACTAATTGGCATATTGTAGCCAGCAAACGGTGCCATTTTCGCACCCAATGCAAGATGCTTATGGGTAAATGGGGTGTTTAGTATTTCACTCATCTTGAATAAATTTGGACAAAGTTAACTAATAAATACAAACGCCCTTCTAGAAAGAAGGGCGTTTTATCTTCACCAAATCAACAAAAAAACATTTTAATAAGTAAAGCGTTGAACCAATAAGTGCAACTCCTCGGCTTTTTTAGCAACAGCAGCCACTTTATTTAAACCTGATGGCGTCTGAATTGCAATTTGTTGTTTCTTTTTAATTTCAGACGAGTTTTGTTTTACCCCGTTTTTTTCGGCTTTTTTTTCTTCTAAAGCACGATCAATCTTTTCTAATTCTTGGATTTTTTGTGCCCTCGTTTTTTCTAAATTTTGCTCTAAATCTTCTCTATCTTTTTTTAATTTTTGTAGTTGTTCTTCTATCTCTTCTATTGAATCATCTTGATCATTTTCATCATCCGATGCATCATTATCAGATTTGATTTTTTCTAAACCATCTGCAGTCATCCTATACTCCACCCCTCTATCATAAGAGAAGGATTCGCTATCCCAATTTTCATTCCATTCATCTACCCAAGTATCGTCACCAAATTGGTTGATGGTTTCTGTTCGAATGCCACGATGGTTCATTTTAATCGTAGTTTGTGAAAAACCTTTATTGGTGATTTTAAAACGCTTACCAATAGGCACAGCAATGGTCATAATCACATGCTGGTTTCTGAATTTATCTTTATTGGTGATGGCAATACCTCTATCTAAGAATAAAGTACTATCCTGTTGCATTAACGAAAAATTGATTTTTTCTGCTAGCAAATTAGCTTCAGTAATTGACTTGCCATTGCTCATGGTCACATACTTCACTTCAAAACTATCTGTCTTGGATTGTACAATTCTAATTTTCAAATTACGCACACGCACTGTGTCATCGTTGTACACTTGGAATGGTTCGATATTAAACCATCTTTGCTCATAGTATTTCATTCTTGGAGATGCAGTGACTTCTAAATAATCTACCGCAGGATTCACTAATCCAATACTTTGTTCAACAGGTTGATTATGTTTAGAAAAACTATTGCCTAAGCTGCTAAAAAAATAAGATATACAAACCCATCCAAGTACCCATAAAGCAATAAAGCTAGATCTCACCCAAATATTGGATTTTTTAAACCCGGCAATTTTGCGAATAATAGACGCTACGATGGCAATCACGGGTACCCATATAAAAAATAAGATAGTGCCTATAAATGCCCAAGACTGTAATCCATCTTCTAAAATGAATTTCTTCAATGGCAATAAACCAGTCGTAGCAACTCCAACACCAAATAAAGCGGCAAGTACTGAAATTGTAATAATTCCTAAAACAAAATATACAAATGCTTTCATCAAAATGGTAATGGTTCTTCCAAAGAAATGCAAACAACCCTTTCTCTGATCCAAACCACCTGCACCACCATTCGTATTGTTCGTTGAAGCGTCCGAAGCATTGCTATTTCCTGCAGAAGATGCTTGATTTTTGTCAAAGCTAGTTCCCCAGGTTTTAGCTCTTTTACCAAATCCTTCCAAATCTGTTTGAATCGCATTCTTAATGCTGTTGATATCCACTTTCTCGCCCATCATTTCTAATTTATCGGCACTGGTTCTTGCTTCTGGTATTACCAACCACAAAACGATGTACACAAAAATGGCACCTGGCATAAAAGTCACATCAAAAAAGTTATTGAAATCATCAAACTCCCAGAATTGGAATAAATGAAAATGATTCCAATTAAAAATTAATAAAATTGTTGGTAATAAAAATAAGGCTCTAATAATACCTACTTTCACACCAAAGTATTTAGACATCCCTGCACAAACACCACCTATAACTTTTTTGTCAAGATCTCTAAATAATCTTTTACGAACACCTCCCACTTCATTTACAGAAGTACTTGGTACGGCTATCCATAACAATAGGTAGGCAAAGAAAGAAATACCAAAAAGCAGGATCCACAAAACTCGAATGATGATTGGATCCAAGTTTAAATAATTCGCAATACCAGCACAAACACCACCTAAAACTTTGTTCTGCTCGTCTCGGTACAATCTTTTTTGATAAGTTGGTTCACCAGCATTTTGAGTATTAGATTGTGCTTGATTAGCTCCAGTATTTGCACTTGTATTGGCTTCAAAGCCATCCTGCGCTTCAAAATCAGCAGGACGTCCAATACTTATAATGATTAAATCAATGTCTTGCTCTGTAATACATACGGCGCCTTTTTTAAGACGGTCTTCACACAATTCAGCTACACGACATTCAATGTCATTGATAATTTCGTCCTTCCCTTCCTCTTGATCAAAATAGGTTCTTAGACTTTCTATATATTGTTTCAAATTTTCATACGCCATTTCTTCGATAGGAAGTATGCGGCCTTGGAAATTGATATTGATTACTTTTTTCATTGTCATATATTTATTGAGCAGCATCTGCTTGGTGAACAATCGGATTTGCTTTTGAAGTGATAATGGTATCGACCGATGTCGTCATTTCATTCCAAGTTTTTTGTAAGACTTCATAAGCTTCTATTCCAGCTTCTGTCATCACAAAATATTTTCTTGGCGGACCACTAATACTTTCCACCCAACGGTAATTGAGCAAGCCCGCATTTTTTAATCTTGTTAATAGTGGGTACAATGTACCTTCTAGAATATGCAGATTGGCCGCTTTCATTTGCTCAACAATATCACTTGGATAAACCTCCCCTTGTTGAATGATGGACAATATGCAAAACTCCAAAACGCCCTTGCGCATCTGACTTTGTGTGTTTTGAATATCCATAATTTTAATTTATACCACAAAACTAAGGAGATTTAAGGTACTATGCATCACATAGTACCAAGTTTTTTAAGGTACTGTAAAAACAAAAACGCTAAATAGCTGATAATCAGTATTTAGCGTTTGAAATAAATTTTTAAACCCTGCTCTTTCTAATTTAAATGGATTAAAATAGGGATGAAAATCATCAATAGGCTCATAAATTCCCCTAGTAAACCACTAATTCATAAAAGTCTTCCGCTTGAAGGTATTGATTGGCCAGTGCTTGAAGGTCGGCCGGTTGGATGGCACGAACCGTTTCGATGGTTTTATTAAAATAAGCAATGTCCAAATCGTTTAATAAATAAGTCTTCCAACGATTCATGATTTGGAATGGCCCATCTAAATCCCCTAGTAAGGCGCCCAACATATAGTTCTTAACCAATTTTAATTCTGCTTCATCCACCAATTCATTTCTAAGAATGGCCATCTCTTTATACACTTCCTCAATGGTTGCGCCACAGACATCTTTTCCTGCATCCGTACTAATCATCCAGGCGCATTCCTGAACATGATTTTGTAAATAACTATGTATGCCGTAAGTGTATCCTTTGTCTTCTCTAATATTGCGCATTAACCTTGATCCAAAAAATCCACCAAATACATTGTTCAATACCTGTGTTCCAGGAAAATCTGGATGGTGTCGATTGGGGAATCTTCTTGCCATTCTGATAGATCCTTGCACCGAACTCGCATCA
>JBIKJM010000013.1:0-11752 GCA_044360985.1 Sediminibacterium sp.
CATTGCCTGTTGTTGGATGGTTTACACCATTGTTTACAATTTTAATGGAAAGTTATTTTCTTGGATTTGCCATGATGGATTTTGGATTGGCTACAGAAAAACATAACAGAAATTTTGCCGCAGCTTATGTGAATCGACATAAAGGCCTTCCTATTGGGAATGGTATTGTATTTTATCTTTTACATTTACTTCCAATCATTGGATGGATCACTGCTCCATTTTATGCATTAGTTGCTGCACATTTGAATACACAAGAAATTAAAGACACCGAATAATGAAGGAAACTTTAGGAAAAGTATTGTTATTGCCTATGTTATTGCATGAAGAAGGCTGGGAAGCGCTTCCAAAAGATGTGGCGATTTGGATTCAATCCTGTGATGCATTTTTTGTAGAAAATGAAAAAACAACCAGAAGGTATTTTAAAAAAATATGGAAAGAAATGGTGATCGATGACTATCAGTGGTTTCCTATTCACCAAGTAGAAGCAACACAGGTAGATGCATTTGTACAACTTTTAAAATCAGGTAAAACGATTGGCATTGTTTCAGAAGCAGGCTGTGCAGGGATTGCAGACCCAGGACAAATCTTAGTTGGGGCAGCACAAAAATTAGGCGCCATAGTAAAACCCTATCTAGGCCCCTCTTCCATACTACTATCCTTAATGGCTAGTGGTTTTAATGGACAAGGCTTTACATTCAATGGATACCTCCCAATTGATGCAGCCGAAAGAAAAAAGAAAATTCAACAACTAGAACAAATCGTCAATAGCAATGGCATTGCACAATTGTTTATTGAAACCCCCTACAGAAATAATCAATTGTTAGAAGCCATCCTTCAAGCCTGCCATCCTAATACGCAACTCTGTATTGGAGTGGACATCACGGGCCCAAATGAATCCATCAAAACAGCTACGCTACAGTATTGGAAAAATAATAAGCCCGAATTACATAAGCGACTTGCTATTTTCATTTTAGGAAAATAAGTATTTACCGAAACAATAGGAGAGAGATTTTGCACTATGATTGTAGATGCAACAGAAATTAATACTATGGAGGGCGTCGAATCCTATTTTTTTTATTTGTTGTTACTTTTTAATTGGCTTTTTAGTCTTTAAATCTTCTAAGCATTATTGGCCCATACTAGCGCAAAATACATTACTGCTTCTGGTATTGATTTCATGTATTGGCTTATGCATTGCGCATGCACTTCAAGAGAAAATAAAGTATCTAAAAATAGTGCCAACAATCATGCTGCTATTTTGGGGCGCCTTAGTAGCACAATATCATGCTACTAGTTCCTTTTTGAGTGAAATGATATCAGCGCAATGGGTCATTGAAGTCAGACAATACTTTATTTTAAAAATTGATCATGCCTTTGTCGACCCTGAATCCAATGCATTTGCCAAGAGCTTATTGTTTGGCACAAAATCGGATATGTCCCCCACTCTCAAAACTGCATACCAACAACTAGGCATATTGCATATCATAGCCATCAGTGGCATGCACCTAGATATTTTATTTAAATTATTAGAAAAAGGCACCCTATGGTTGCCCAATAAAAATTGGGCAAGATGGACAAAACTGATTAGCCTTCTTTTAATTGTATGGTCCTATACACTCATAGCGCATGCTGGACCATCGGTGGTTAGAGCGAGCCTATTTTTTAGCACTTTATTAATTGGTCGATTTTTTTATTTAAATATATTTTCACTCAACACCATTAGTATCGGTATCCTCCTAGTATTACTATACAATAGTCAAATTATGACTGGTATTGGCCTGCAGCTTTCCTATGCAGCGGTAGTGGGGATTCATTTTTTTTATAAGCCACTATTACAATTACTTCCCATGGACAATCGATTACTGCAATTCGCATGGAGTAATCTGGCCATCTCTATCGCCGCGCAGTTAACTACATTGCCCATTGTATTGTATTATTTTCATTCAAGTTCTAGTTTATCCATTCTTGGCAATTTCCTATTTGTACCATTAAGTAGCCTTTTATTATACGCTTTATTGGTATGGATGGTTTTGCCTGATATTGAACTAGTGCAAGTAGTGATTGCAAAAGGGATTGGTTGGTATATCAAAACGATGAATGAAAGCATCCGCCTGCTTTTTCAGTACTTACAAATAGAGGATCGTCATTATGACTTAGGAATAGCAGGACTATTGTATTATTATTTTTGCCTTTTTATAGGGCTATATTGGCTTTTAAATAAGTCCCCGAAAAGTATATTGCTGCTCCTTTTTGGGACTTGTCTATATAGTAGCATAAAGTTATTCAGTCTTTAACCCATTTTGTGGAAAATCCGAGCAAGACAAAAATCCAGAAGCTCGTACCTTTACATATGGAAAAGAAAATACAATCAGCATTAATCTCTGTTTTTTACAAAGATGGTTTAGAACCATTGGCTAGAACACTCCACCAACACAATATCACCATCTACTCTACGGGAGGAACGCAACAATTTTTAGAGGATTTAGGCATCCCTTGTGTGTCAGTAGAGTCTGTGACCGGATACCCTTCTATTTTAGGTGGACGTGTAAAAACCTTACACCCTTCTGTTTTTGGGGGCATTTTAGGAAGAAGGTACGAGGCACAAGATTTAAAGGAAATGGAGGAATTTAAGATACCAGCTATTGATCTTGTCATTGTTGATTTATATCCGTTTGAAGAAACATTAAGGACCACGACCGAGGAAAAATCAATCATCGAAAAAATTGATATTGGAGGTCCATCTATGATTAGAGCCGCCGCTAAAAATTTTAGAGACTTAACCGTCCTTGCTGCAAAAGATGATTATGCAGTGCTGAATAAAATATTGATTGATCAAGCAGGAAGCACTAGTTTAGATCAAAGAAAAGCTTTTGCTGCAAAGGCTTTTGAAGTGGTGATGCATTATGATATTGCAATTAGTAATTATTTTAATCCAGCCACAAGTAAGACATTACGTTATGGAGAAAATCCACACCAGGTAGCCACTTTCTATGGTGATTTAGATACTTGGTTTACGCAATTAAATGGAAAAGAATTATCCTATAATAATTTAGTGGATGTTGATGCAGCCATTGCATTGATTCAAGACTTACCTGCAACAAGCTTTGCTATTATCAAGCATACCAATGTATGTGGAGTGGCGCAAAGAGATAATGTATTTACAAGTTGGGAAGCTGCATTGGCTGGAGATCCGGAGAGTGCGTTTGGAGGTGTATTAGTCACCAATGGCACTATTGATAAAGCCACTGCAGAAGCCATTCAAGAACTATTTTTTGAAGTATTGATTGCCCCTGCATACGAAGCAGAGGCGTTAGCTATTTTAACGACTAAGAAAAATAGAATCTTACTTGAAACAAAACCAGGTATTCATTTTCACCCAACACAAAAAAAGTCCATCCTCAATGGAAGTCTTGAACAAGGCTTAGATGCAGGGAATTATACCAACTGGGAGGAAGTAGGCGCAAGACCTTGCACTGAAAACGAAAAAGCAGATTTACTTTTTGGCAATATCATTTGCAAGCATTTAAAGAGCAATGCCATTGCCTTAATTAAAAATAAGCAGCTGGTTGGAAAAGGCTGCGGGCAAACATCAAGAATCGACGCATTGAGACAGGCCATTGAAAAAGCAAAGCAATTTAATTTTGAATTGAAAGGCGCAAGCCTAGCATCTGATGCTTTTTTCCCTTTTGATGATTGTGTAAAAATTGCACAAGAAGCGGGCATCGAGGCATTCATTCAACCAGGAGGTTCTGTAAGGGATAAAGATAGTATTGAATACTGCCAAGCAAATGGTTTAGCCATGGTCATGACAGGGCTTAGACATTTCAAACACTAAGCTTACAAAATGGCCAATCAAAATAAAGCCTACTTAGCTTTAACCGTTACAAGTATTGTATGGGGTACCACTTGGGTCGCAAGTAAGATGGGCATTAATCATATGTCTGCATTTGAACTAGCAAGCATCAGACAATTTTTAGGTGGCACATTGTATGTTGGATTTTTTTTAATCAAAGGTGAAAAAATACCTACCAGGCAACAATTTCTTTGGTTATTAGGCATGTCCATCTTAATGTTTGTTTCCTCTAATGGAATTGCCACTTATGGTTTAAAATTTATCACAAGTGGACTTGCTGCTTTAATTGCAGCCCTATATCCTTTATCTGTTGTATTGATTGAAAGGTACTATTACAAGGCAATTGAAATTACACCCAAAACCATGATTGGCTTGTGTCTTGGACTATTAGGCATTGGCTTTATTTTTTACAAAGACAGCTTAACGGTGCACGGAAGCAATTATATATTAGGGGTTGTGCTATCCTTCTTAGCAATGATCACTTGGAGTGTTGGATCAATCATTATTTCAAGAACCAAAATCAAGATCAATGCATACAATTCAATTGGATGGCAGATGTTGATCAGCGCATTCATTATGGGCACGATCACCATTATTAGTGGAGACTATGTGCCTTTAGATCAGATACCTGCTATCTCTTGGGGCGTCATTGCATATATGGTGATTGGAGGATCTGTATTTGCATTTATCTCGTTCATCTATAGCATGAAACATTTGAAATCTTCTATTGCATCCTTATATGCTTATATCAATCCAATCGTGGCAATATGGGTAGGTTCTCTTTTATTAGACGAGCATCTGACATGGAATAATATCGTAGGTTCTATCATTACCTTGATTGGGGTCTACTTAGTCAATAAAAGCTTGAAGGATCAAAAGGATCCAGTCCATGCAATCTCAGATGCAGATGGCATGTAAGTAAAATGTAGCGAAATAATTAAAAGAAGTTTACTTTTTATTTTTCTCTTTCCAAAGTTGATTGAAAGTCTTAGTAGAAAATTGTAAAGGGGATCTTTGTTTTGCCCAACCTTTAAATATTTTATTGACTACCCAATTTTTAATAGTTGCATTGCCTTGGTTCATTAACAATCGATTCAAGGATGCTTGTTTCCAAATCTTCCATGCAAATTCTTCAGAAAAATTACTTTCACCAGCAACTACTGACTCCCTTCTGTTTTCTAACAGAAGCTCATGCAAATTGATTTTAACAGGACAAACTGCCGTGCAGTTACCACATAAACTAGAAGCAAAACTCAAATGTTTATAATCGTGCATGCCACGCAAATGAGGCGTTATAACACTTCCAATAGGACCACTATAAGTAGTTTCATACGCGTGTCCTCCGATATTCTTATAAATTGGGCAAGCATTTAAGCAAGCACCGCAACGAATACAATAAAGCGCTTCCCTACTTTTTGCATTGGCTAATAAATTCGTTCTGCCATTATCCAATAAAATCACATACATCTCCTCTGGGCCATCCACTTCATCTGCTTGTTTGGGTCCACTAATAATACTATTGTACACTGTTAGTTGCTGACCAGTACCATAAGTAGATAATAAAGGCCAAAGCAAGCCTAAATCAGTGACAGATGGAATGACTTTTTCAATACCTACAATCACAATATGTGTTTTTGGAAAAGCTGCAGAAAGTCTGGCATTCCCTTCGTTTTCTGTTAAAGCAATACCACCAATATCGGGTAAAATAAAATTAGCACCAGTGACACCAATCTCTGCCTGTACATATTTTTCTCTCAAATTTCTTCTAGCCACCAGGGTCATTTCTTCTGGCGTCATATTGATATCAGTCCCTAATTTTTCAGCAAATAATTTAGCTACGTCCTCTTTGCTTTTATGCATTGCAGGGGTTACAATATGGTAGGGCGCTTCACCATCGAGTTGCTGGATATATTCTCCTAAATCTGTCTCAACAGATTCAACGCCGATGGATTCTAAGTAGGCATTCAGGTGGATCTCTTCTGTCACCATGCTCTTGCTTTTCACTAAAGTCTTACATTCTTTTTTCTTACAGATAGTCCCAATAAAATCAAGTGCTTGCTCGCTATCTTCTGCCCAAAAAACTTTTGCGCCACGCTTGGTGATCTGTTCCTCGAATTGAGTTAAATATAAATCCAAGTGCTCTACAGCCTCCCATTTAATATTTTTTGCTTGAGACCTTACTTTTTCTAAATCAACAAATTGCATTTTACCCTTTGGCACCACAGCATTGTACTTGCCAATATTAAAATTGATTTTTTTTCTGTGTTCCATATCGAGGGCCTTCTCGCTACTTTTTTGATCAAAAGATTCTGAGTAAATACTTTCCATGCAGACTTATTTTTGCGCTAAATGTTTTGCTGATGCTTCTAATGCCTCATAAAATTCATCGCCGTATTTTCTAATAATGGACTCTTTTAAAAAAACATAAGCAGGTACTTTCAATTTAACTCCAAGATTACAACCCGCTTTACACAAGTCTTCTCTTGGTTCATAGTTCATATATTCGATCGATGGATCAGACTTGCTTTGTTGAATTTTAATGGGGAATAGATGACAGCTAATTGGTTTTTTCCAAGAAATTTTACCATCATTATAGGCTTGTTCAAAAGCACATTTAATAATATTCTTGTCGTCTTTATATCCGTAAGCACAAATGCCACCATTGATTGTAGGCGTCACCCAACCAAATTCTCTATCATATAAATATGGACCCACAGTTTCTACTTCTTTGATCCCCTGCTTGGTCATATAGGGCTTAACGATTTCATAAAACTCCTTTACGTATTCTTTTTCTTGATTGTCTAATGGTGCACCTGCATCGCCATCCTCGCAACAGCCTCCTTTGCACTTGGTTAAATCACAAACAAATTGCTCTTCTATCACTTGGTCACTCACTAAAACTTGGTCGATTATTATCATACAAAAAAGGTTAGCATAAAGGTATTACTAATTGATTAAGATTTCCAATGAAAGGTCTGCACTATTTGTTTTAAATCCTGGTATAAAAAATCAATCACTGGCGCGAGTGAGTCTGCATTAGGAGTGGTATCAAAATAAAGCGCAGCCCTAAAAAAATGACGACTAGAATCCGTAATAAAGAATTGATAAGGACTTGCTACGTCTCCGCCTAAGTGAAAAAATACACCTTGAAGTCCTATTGGATTTTCAAAAGCAGAATCTTCAATAAAACTAGCTTTATTGGAATGGTTATTGGCAAAATTATAGGCATCGCGAACCAATACATCCAGCTTGTCTTTTTGAACCGCATTGTAGCTAATGTATAATGTCGCATTTAGGGTAGGAAATTGAAGGTTCATCCAGCCTTTTTTTTGCTGATCTTCACCCTTATAAGCCACTGTTTTATCCACGACTGCATAAGTTGGGATATCAAAAGCATAAGGGAGGCCACTGACCGCACCAGCTAGGTATATTTTTTTTGGTAATGTTAATGCTGGGTAGCCGGTCTCTTTTGGCGTAAATTTTGAATTACAAGCAGTAAAGCCAAGTGTAAAGCATATAAGTACAATGAGAAAGAATTTATACATTTTCCTGGCTAATAGAAGTGATAGGTGTAATGATGGATTGTATTTTATGGATACGATTTTTCTGGATATCTAAAGCAGTGAAACTAAATTGCTTGTACTTCACTACTTGTTGTACTGTCGGAAATTCTCCAGCCAATTCTAATATCAATCCAGCCACAGTATCGCTCTCTCCCTTAACAGCATCAAAGAAGTTAGTTGGAATATCAATGAAATTACAAAAATCAATAATGGCTGTCTTACCTTCTATGATATAATGAAAATCATCAATTTTTTTGATCATCGATTCCTCTTCATCAAACTCATCTTTAATATCCCCAACAATCTCCTCTAAGATATCTTCTAAAGTAATGATCCCACTTGTTCCACCAAATTCATCTACTACAATTGCAAAGTGAATGCGCTTGGATTGAAATTCCTTTAATAAATCTTCGATCATTTTTTGTTCATGTACAAATAAGGCAGGGCGAATTAATTTTTGCCATGCATAATCAGCTTCTTCTTGCAAATGCGGAATTAAATCCTTGGTATGAATGATCCCAACAATCGTATCTAAATCTTCCTTATACACAGGGAAACGACTATAATTATGCTCTTTCACGCTTTCTAGTAATTCATT
Source organism: Sediminibacterium sp. (assembly GCA_044360985.1). Lineage (GTDB taxonomy): Bacteria > Bacteroidota > Bacteroidia > Chitinophagales > Chitinophagaceae > Sediminibacterium. The sequence continues at coordinate 8,015 of JBIKJM010000013.1, forward strand.
ATAGGAAATATTGTCTTCCACGCCATACACATCTAGCCTGGTTTTCATGATTTGACGAACAGTGATATTCCCAAATTTGACAATCCCTTTTAATATTTTCTTTTCACTATCTAAATGATTTGGCGAAGTCGTTAGTTCAATAGCCTGATCCAATTCCTCCATACTGTAGGTGTTACCTGTATCTTTTTGTGCTAATTTTTTTTCAATCAAATTGGTGTATTTCACCATTTGACCACTCATTCTTGAAAAAATAAAATAGACTACTTGAATGACACCCCCAAAGTCTTGTGCAAATCGAATATTATTTTGAGTCGCCATTACTTTTGGCATGATTTCGCCAAAAAATAAAAGCATTAATGTAACTGCTAATACCTTTATAATAAACTCAATTCCTGGAACAGGGATTTGATCAAATACAAATAGATGATCAATCAGAATATTAGATACAAGGATAATACAAATATTAATAAAGCTATTTGCAATTAACATGGAAGTCAACAATTTTTTTGGATCCTCTAACAGATCCACAATTCTTTTGAGCGGTCTATGATTTTTTGTTTTTAATACTTGGATGTCCTTATAAGACAAGGAGAAAAATGCTACTTCTGATCCAGCAATGGCAAAGGATAAAAAAAGCAAGACAAAAAGAAGTAAAAGCAACCCAGCATCTTGTTGCAATTTTGAAACATCAAAATAAGTGGCTACTAAAAATATAAACTTACTCGAGTGCGCTTCCATGGTGGAAAGTTACTAAAAAATCATTAATGATTTTTGGAAATGCATATTTTGACAACTGCTTAGGCTTTACCCACAAAGCATTTTGAAGCATTTTAGGCATTTTGGATAACTGGATGGAAATAAATCTAGCTTCGATAGTTTGATGTGTCAATACTTGCTTAAACAATTTGGGTGGGTTTTCGGCTCCAATATAGTTCCAATGTTTTTGAGAAATCCCAAATTGATTTTTTAATACCGCCTCTAAGTAGCTATCAGAAAATAAAGGCATGCGGTCCTGTTCCAAAACATAAAACTGAAATAATCCATTCCACACATCCCCTTCGCCTCTTTGTTGCAACATCCAAGTGCCATTAAAATTGAAGCAGAAAAAATCAAAATGCCTTTTCTTTTTTGTGATACGTTTTAGCTTAACTGGTAATTGATTGACTTTATTGATATTGAACGCTACGCATTTAGACGACAAGTTACAAGCAACACAGTCTGGATTACTTGGCGTACACACAGTTGCGCCAAAATCCATGATAGCTTGATTGTAGACGCCTGGTTGATCTTTTGCAAGGCTTTGATTAGCAAGTGAATTAAATATTTCAATACCCTCTTTTGTATCCGTGGGTGTTGAAATACCATGAAATCTAGAAAGCACTCTAAATACATTTCCATCCACAACAGCATAAGGTAAATTAAATGCGAATGATGAAATTGCCGAAGCGGTATAAGGTCCAATTCCTTTTAGTTCGAGAAGCCCTTCGTAACTATTTGGAAAAATTCCTTTTGAATGATTTGTAATATGTCTTGCAGTATGTAATAAGTTTCTGCACCTGTTATAATACCCTAACCCTTCCCATAATTTAAACACTTTCTCGTCCTTTGCTTTTGCTAGCTCTTTTACGGTTGGATAGGCTTGAATGAACTTCTCATAATAGGCCCTGCCTTGGTCTACCCTTGTTTGTTGCAAGATCACCTCACTCAGCCAAATTTTATAGGGATCGGATTCACCTTTCCAAGGCATGACTCGATGATTGGCAGTTTGGTTCCATGAAAGCAGCTGTTGGGTGAAATAGGTAGACATTCAACACAAAATTGCCTAAAAATAGGCAGTTATCCCATTGTTTAATCAGAAAATAAGCAAGTATCCTAGTCGTAATTAATTATATTTATTTTTTTATAATATATACGAGCTTAAAAATATGTCTATAAATGCATAAAAAAAAAGGACTTATCGTTGTAAAAAGTTAAAATTTCTTATATTTAGTGTACAAAAACCCCAAAACCAAATTCCATGAGAAAATCTGATCTCATCAATCAAATCTCTGAGAAAACGGGAATTCCTAAAGTTGACGTTTTAGTCACTTTAGAAACCATGTTCAAAGAAGTAAAAGAAAGCTTAGCAAATGGCCAGAATATCTATATTCGTGGTTTTGGCAGCTTTATTACTAAAAAAAGAGCCGCAAAAATTGGTAGAAATATCAAGAAAAATATTGCGGTAGAAATTCCTGAACATTTTATTCCTGCATTTAAACCAGCAAAAGAATTTGTAAACGAGGTGAAAAGCAAACGTAAGTAGTTAACTTTGCAAAAATCTTTTTGCATTGAGAAAACCACAGCTTATACTCATCTTGTCAGGGCTACTACTATTTAGTGTGCTCTACTTCTTTACTCCTAGATTTACTGCAAAGGAAGTTCCTTCTTCTAATCAAACAGCTGAAAATCAAGTTCTTACAACTGAGTCTATTTTAAATACGGCTAAATTGGCACTTTCAGAAAGCCAAAAAATAGCCTTATTGTCCATCGAAAGTCAACTGACCAATGCACCCAATGCAAAGGATAGTTTGAAGGCATTGAAGGCTTTGTCTCAGTTCTGGGCAGATTCAGCTCAAAAACTAGCTCCATATTTATATTTCACTTACAGTGCTGCTTTGTTGGAAAATTCTGAAAAAAGCCTCACTTTTGCAGCCCAGCTGTTGGTAGACAATCTATTGACGCCGGATGCACCACCAGCGATCCAACCATGGATAGCCGGAAATGCAAAAGTTCTTTTAGAGAAAGCATTGGTAATCAATCCAAAAAATGACTCAGCTAAAATCAATTTAGGTGCCTGTTATTTATTTGGTAACCTATCTGACAATCCTATGCAAGGGATTACAAAGATCAAAGAAGTGGTGGACAAAGATTCAACCAATGCTTATGGTCAGTTTATCCTAGCACTCGGAGGTAAAAAATCAGGACAATATGATAAAGCAATTGAGCGCTTTTTAACGGTGATCAAAATTCAGCCTAATCATATTGAAGCGATGATTCATTTAGCAGAGTGTTATGAGTTGACCGACCAAAAAGCTTTAGCCATTGAATGGTATACAAAAGTTAGCAATAGCGTGAATATCCCTAAAGCCAAAGAAGCCATCTCCAAAAGAATACAAGAATTAAAGAAATAATATTTTATAACAGAAAAAGAATCGAACATGCCTTGTGGTAAAAAAAGAAAGCGTCATAAAATTGCGACGCACAAAAGAAAAAAACGTTTAAGAAAAAATCGTCATAAGAAGAAGAACAAATAGTTCTCATTCAATACAAGCATTTTTCAATTGAAAAATGCTTGTATTCTTTTCCATTGCACGCCACTTCTCTACCTAGCAACTTTACTTTACCTTTTACCTTCCTTTGTAAAGTGGCCGTGTTTTCAAAAAACATAAAGCATATTCTCGCTATTAGGGGAGTTGTATGTTTTATTAAAAGTTGCTATTCGTGAACAAAGAATTAATTATTAATAGTTCTCCTGATGGGGTTGAAATTGCCCTTTTAGAAGAAAAGAAATTGGTAGAAATTCACAATGAAAAGATTGATGCCCGCTTTGCTGTGGGTGATCTATATCTTGGAAAAGTGAAAAAAATCATACCAGGATTGAATGCCGCATTTGTAGATGTGGGATTCGATAAAGATGCATTCCTACATTACACCGACCTTAGCCCTTATATCAAATCCATTATCAAGTTCACGCATGAT
>JBIKJM010000165.1:0-3777 GCA_044360985.1 Sediminibacterium sp.
TTGGAAGGGGTCAAAAAAGCCATGATTTGATCCATTACTTCGGCCGTTTTATAGACTTTATTATGTCCTAATCCATTGGTTATCAGAAATTTGATATTGGATGGAGCCTTTTCTTTAAAATTAATAATATCCTCATAAGGGCAAACCACATCTTTTTCATCATGTACCCATAGCAATGGACCATGATAATTGGTTAAAGCTCTATCTGCGGCAAAATACTCGACGCTATGATGCGTTCTGTTGCTAACATCTTGTAAAAATGCAGCTTTCGTGACTTCATTTAAATGCATCATCTTAAAAAAGTTAGCAAAAGTGGTGGTAGTTTTTGTGGCTGGCGCTATCAATACAAATTTTCTTGCTTCAGCCTCATCAATGTTTTCTGCGATCATAGATAAAGTAAGTGCCCCAAGTGAGTGGCCTATAAAATGATGGATTGGTCCAATTTGTTCCATGATCTTTTGAATAGCCTCTTGGTAGACCACTACATGGATATGTTTCCCTTCGCTTTGACCATGAGCTGGTGCATCAAATGCCAATACACGATAGCCCATTTTAAGTAATGGTGCAATATAATGTTCAAATTTATAGGCATAACTGGCATATCCATGCGCTATTAATACGGTTTGGTCATTTGGTTTATTGGGTAACCATTCAAATCCATGAATCTTTGTTTGATCTGACAAAACCACCGTTCGCTTTGTTGCATGGTGGAAAATAGCCGGGGCTTTTCGTTTTTTGTATTTAGGATAGGGGGTGCAAAAAAGTTCGAAAGCCATCCTGCCCGCAGTAGCTGGCGCCAATTGACTGATGGTCTTGAATTTTGTCCTTAAATATTGTAGGTAAATTCTTTCAGAAAAGCCAACTGTAGCCATAGGTTTGCAATTTGAACGCAAAGATAGCCCACGCCAACCGCTCCTGCATATTTTTTTTGTATTTCGACAAATAAAACGGGCATTGTGCTTTACCCATTGGCCCTTTAAAGCTATTTTTGCAAAAATAGTAACGACCATTTATGTATTCATTAAAAATCAATTTCGAACAAAAAGGTTTAGAAACAGTCACTCTTGAAAATGTAGCTGCCGATCAAAGTTTATTAGAAGTGCTTTTGGATGCGGGAATAGAATTACACCATAATTGTGGTGCAGTTTGTGCATGTAGTACTTGTCATCTATATGTAAATCAAGGGATGGAGCATCTAGCTGAATTATCCGATAGGGAAGAAGATTTTATTGACCGAGCGTTAATTCCAAGGATTGAGTCAAGACTTGGTTGTCAATGTGAACTGAAAGCAGGAACTGGTGCAATCGAAGTCACCTTACCAGACCAAACACAATTTTTAGGAGAATAATAAAAAAGATATATTAATAGTATGAATCAATTTGAGCCACCCATTCACTGGAATGACCATGAAGATATTGCCCAAAAATTGTATGAAAAATTTGGGGATGATTTTACGGAGTCAAAAATTTACAGAGTTCGTTTCACCGATCTTTTAGAGTGGATTTTAACCCTGCCTCATTTTGAGGGCAAAAAAGAGGAGTCTAACGAAGGTCATTTGGAGATGATTCAAAGTGCTTGGGTCTATGAATGGCGTGATAACCAAAAAAAATAATTCCTTTGCTAACAGCCTTAGAAAAAATAACCTGTTTCGTACTTGATGTAGATGGTGTTTTAACCAACGGCACATTAATTGTGATGCCTGATGGTTTGATGGTGCGCACCATGAATATCAAAGACGGTTATGCCATTCAATTGGCCATCAAAAAAGGCTACAAGGTTTGGATTATTTCTGGAGGTTATTCCGAAGAAGTACAAGATAGATTAGAAAAATTGGGCGTAGAAGAAGTACATATGAAAGTCAAAGACAAGAAAGTACTTTTAGAACAACTTTCTATGACCCAAGGTGTGGCTTTGGAAACGATGCTTTACATGGGCGATGATATGCCTGACTATGAAGCAATGCAAATCGTTGGCATTGCTGCTTGTCCTGCGGATGCCTGTTTTGATATTAAAAATATTTCAAGTTATAAAGCCCTTGCAAAAGGTGGAGAAGGATGCGCAAGAGAGGTGATTGAAAAAGTGCTTAAATTAAATGGCCACTGGGATGTAGTGGACCATATTCAAGCTAAATAATCCTCCAGTGAAAAGCTTAATCCATTTTTTAAGATTAGTAAGATGGCCTAATTTATTTTTTATTTTACTTGCGGAATCGCTGTTCCATTTTTTTATCTATAAGCCACTTTATCCCAATTTGGCATTGACCGCTGATTATCCTTTTTATTTTATTGTAGCGACTAGTATTTGTATTGCTGCGGCTGGGTACATTATCAATGATTATTTTGATGTCAATATTGACCAGGTTAATAAACCAAGAAGTGTTGTAGTAGGCGAACATATTAGTAGACGTTGGGTGATATTTTGGCATTTAATTTTGAGTATGGGTGGTGTGTATATTTCATTGATCGCTTTTCCATTTCAACAATATATTCATGTTCATTTTTCTAATTTAGCGACCATCTTGATTTTGTGGTTCTATTCAACCAATTTTAAAAGAAATTTTTTAATAGGCAATGTGGTGATTGCAGTATTGACTGCATGGACTATTGGAGTGGTTTATTTTTCAAAATTTACTTTCATGCAATTGGTACACCCTACGAATATGCTAGCAACTGATTTAAAGTTGTTTAAGCTCATGTTATTGTATAGCAGTTTTGCCTTTATTTTAACTTTGATCAGAGAAGCATTAAAAGATATGGAAGACATGGACGGTGATGGAAAATTTGGTTGTAAAACAATGCCAATAGCATGGGGTTTACAAACTACAAAAGTTTATGTGGCGGTTTGGCTAATGGTACTCATTTTAGTCTTATCAATTATTCAATTGTATGCCATTCCTTTTGGATGGTGGATTTCAATCATTTACTGTATTATCACTATTATTACACCACTCGTTTATGTCTTATTTAATTTAAAGCAAGCTTATACTAAATCCGATTTTAATCAATTAAGTAATTGGATCAAATTTGCTATGTTGATGGGAATTTTGTCAATGGGCTTCTTTTATTTTCTCCTTTAATTTTAAAAAATGAGTGGATATATTTTAGCATCACAGTCTCCTAGGAGAAAACAATTACTAGCTTGGGCAGATATTGAATTTGATATTATGGTATCTGAAGCAGCCGAAGATTTCCCTGCAGAGATGGATGTGCAAGATATTCCTGTGCATATCGCCCAAAAAAAAGCAATAGCTGTTCATCAAAAAATCAAGCTTGAATTTCCAATACACCAAGGCAAGTGGATTATTGCAGCAGATACCATAGTGGTTCTAGAAAATGAAATCATTGGTAAGCCAATAGACAGGGCAGATGCCATTTCAATTTTACAAAAGCTATCAGGCAAAACACATCGTGTTATAACAGGTGTCTATATAGTTAATGATTTGGAGTCACGTTATTTTAGTGAGACCACATTGGTGCATTTTCATCCTCTAACTTTGTCTCAGATTGAATATTATGTAGACCAATATCAGCCTTATGACAAAGCAGGTGCTTATGGCATTCAAGACTGGATTGGTGTGGTAGGCATCCGAGGAATCGAAGGTGATTTTTACAATGTCATGGGACTGCCAGTGAGTAAGTTGTTGGGGTATCTTCCTACAAAAACAACAAAGTTTACAACCAAGTAAAGCTAATATCCAAATCCATGTCTGGATGAAGGCTCCTTTCTACTGGGCAGGTTCTTCCAACTCTTTCCAGAATTTCCTTTGTATGATCATCC
>JBIKJM010000166.1:0-3748 GCA_044360985.1 Sediminibacterium sp.
ACTCGAACTTTTTATTTACAGAAAAATTAAACTTATTTATAAGTTAATCTCTTATACCAAGGCCAGTAAAAGAGAAGAAGCCTATCAAAAATATATATTGCCAAATAAAGGGATTGACGACGTAAGATTAGATGTAGAAAACTGGGCGACGCAAAAAGCGGATGAAATTCAAACATTACAGTCTAATGAACAGTTTAGAAAAGAATTTCTACAAAATCTCTCTCATGAAATCAAAACACCCATTTTTGCAATACAGGGTTATTTAGAATTATTAGCAGATGGCGCAGTAGAAGATCCCACACTGAGTAAAAAATTTATTGGACAGGCCGAGGCTAACGTCCAACGACTAGTTGGTCTATTGAATGATGTAGATGTCATCACCAACTTAGAGATTAACAAAGAACCAATTTTGAAGCAGCAGTTTATCATACAGGATTTGATCACCGAAGTTTATCAAAACTTAAATGTAAAATTGCTGAAAAAAAATATTCAATTTCAATTCAAAAAAGGAAGCGAACTGCCAGTTGAAGTTTTTGCTGATAAAAATAAAATTTATCAAGTCTTAGTGAATATTTTTTCTAATGCTGTAAAATATGGAAAGATTGATGGAGAAGTGATTGCAAGTGTATACCTGTTAGACGACAAAAAAGTATTGATTGAGATTAGTGACAATGGGGTTGGTATAGAAGAATCCCATATCCCAAGGTTGTTTGAACGCTTTTATAGAACAGACGATGCAAGAAGCAGGGAAATTGGAGGCACTGGATTAGGCTTAGCTATTTGTAAACATATTATTGAAGCCCATGGCGAAAGTGTCCATGTAAGAAGTCAATTGAATGTAGGAACCACTGTTGGGTTTACATTGGCTCAATAGTATTAGATGCTTTTTCGCTAATAATTTCGTTTCTTTGTATTCTAAAAATTTTTAATGCAAACTATTCTAGTTACCGGTGGGTGTGGATTTATTGGCGCGCATACGATTGTGGATTTACTTGAAAATGGATTCAATGTGATCTCTATCGATAATTTATCTAGAGCATCGGATGCCTCTTTATTGGGCATTGAAAAAATAACAGGTAAAAAAATTAAAAATTATACAGTAGACTTAACCGACAAAGCTGCTACAGAATCGGTTTTTATTGCTAACCCGGATATTGCTGGTATCATTCATTTTGCAGCTTACAAAGCTGTTGGCGAATCCGTTGAAAAACCTTTAGATTATTACGAGAACAATATCAGTTCCTTAGTGCATTTATTACAGATGGCAGTAAGATACAATGCTCCGCATTTTATCTTCTCCTCTTCTTGTACGGTATACGGTAACCCTGACAGCATTCCGGTTACAGAACATACGCCATTGCAAACAGCTGCTTCTCCTTATGGCGCCACCAAGCAAATGGGAGAGACTATTGTGAAAGATGCCGCATTGGCATATCCACTATCTACTATCTTACTTAGGTATTTTAATCCAGTAGGTGCACATCCTTCTACTGCTATTGGAGAATTACCAATTGGTCGACCACAAAACTTAGTACCTGCGATTACACAAACTGCTATTGGTAAATTGCCTAAAATGCAAGTACATGGCAACGATTACGATACCCGAGACGGATCTTGTATTAGAGACTATATCCATGTTTGCGATATTGCACATGCACATACACTTGCGATTCAATATTCCATGAAAAATAATCAATCCAATAGTTGCGAAATTTTTAATCTTGGAACTGGCAATGGTATCACAGTATTAGAAGCGATCCATGCTTTTGAAAAAGTAAGTGGTGTGCAATTAAATTATGAGATTGGCCCACGCAGAGCAGGAGATATTGTTTCTATTTATGCCAACAACGACCATGCAGTCAAACAATTAGGATGGAACTGTAAATATAATTTGGAAGACATGATGAGGACTGCTTGGGAATGGGAACAAAGCTTAGAGAATTAATGCTGTACCAACATTTTTTCGGCGTTCTCTGCCATTTGTAATGCTTCAATGAATTCATCAATTTCTCCATTAACTACAGCATCCAAATTATAAGAAGTGACATTCACGCGGTGGTCTGTAACCCTTCCCTGTGGCCAGTTATAGGTTCTAATCTTTGCACTTCTATCACCCGTGCTTACCAATGTTTTACGATGTCTTGAAATCTCATCTTCTTGCTTACGTACTTGTTCCTCAAATAATTTTGTACGCATCATGCCCATTGCTTTTTCACGGTTGCCTAACTGTGAACGCTCTGTTTGACAAATGATAACAGTACCCGTTGGAATATGCGTCAACATCACTTTGGTCTCTACTTTATTTACATTCTGTCCACCCGCACCACCACTTCGTGAAGTTTCCATTTTCACATCTGCAGGATTCAATACAAAATCGACTTCTTCTGCTTCTGGCATCACGGCCACCGTAGCTGCAGAAGTATGCACCCTGCCTTGTGTTTCGGTACTCGGTACACGTTGAACACGGTGCACGCCACTTTCGAATTTCATGGTTCCATATACATCTTCACCCACGACTTCTAATATCACTTCCTTATAACCACCCACCGAACCTTCACTCTCACTTACTAGTGCAACTTTCCATCCTTTTTTCTGACAATACCTTGTATACATTGTCAACAAATCTCCTACAAATAAACTTGCCTCGTCTCCACCTGTTCCTGCTCTTAATTCAATAATCGCATTCTTATCATCCTGCGGATCTTTTGGAATTAATAATTTAGTCAACTCCTTTTCTAAATTTTCTTTTTCTTCATCTAGTGCAGGCAATTCCATTTTCGCCAATTCACGCATATCTGCATCATCACCATTCAAAGACTCTTTTGCAAATTTATGTTCCGCCAATACTTTCACATAGCGCTCATAAGGAATGACGATTTTCTCTAAGGAACGGTATTCCTTACTGAACTTGCCAAATTCAGATTGGTTATTGATGATCTCTGGATTGGTTAAAGCCACCCCAACCTGATCAAATCTTGCTTTTATGGCTTCTAATTTATCTAACATAGCTGTTTTTCTGTGCGCAAAAATAGCTATTTTAGTTGTCAATTAAAAGGATCCCACCCATGAAATACCTAACTGTCCTATTTTGTGCAATCAGCATCACAGGATTTAGCCAAAAAATTCACTATAAATCCATCCTTGTAGATACACACAATGACGCACCTACGGCATGTATCGAAAAGAAAGTAAGTTTTGACCAGGACTTGACAGGCATTAATCATTCTGATTTAAAAAGATTCAAGGAAGGTGGGTTGGATTATCAATTGTTTTCTATTTGGTGTGATGGGGAAAAAGTAAATCCTTATGCATGGGCTATGCGTGAGATGGACACAATGGATGCAGTGGCGGCAAGAAATCCGGATAAAATAGTGGTCGCGAAAGATTGGAACACGATCAAATCAACTTTAAAAGCTGGCAAGATTGTAGCACAATATGGTGTAGAAGGCGGACATATGATTGAAGACGATATCAACAGATTAGATACATTTTATAATCGTGGTGTGCGTTACATGACATTGACTTGGAACAATTCGCCATCATGGGCAAGCTCACATACGGCAGAAAATAGTTCAAAATACACAGGACAAAAAGGGTTAAATGATTTTGGAAAACAAATCATTCAAAGAATGAATCAATTAGGCATCATCGTGGATGTTTCTCATGTAGGAGAAAAAACATTTTGGGACGCCATCAATACCACCACAAAACCTGTGATTGCATCGCATAGCAATGCTTACAGTATTTG
>JBIKJM010000001.1:0-32528 GCA_044360985.1 Sediminibacterium sp.
ACTACTTTTATTGTAAAATTTGCCGATGATGTTTTTGTATTTATTGTATCAGGAGAAATATTTATTGAAATTAATTCCGGAGAAAGAATATCTGATTGTGAATAAATATTATCAAATAATAACACCAAGAGTAATGTTATAATAAATTGTTTATACATTTAAACATTTTTTGAGATAAGTATGATATGTAAATATAACTAATTTTATTAATATTAAAGATTTTCAAGGGTGTATTGTGGCTCGTCTTTGGGTTGTTTGTTTTGATTATCAATCTAATACAGTGATAATCGCAGAGTTTGTTTTCAAAGGACGGCCCCAGCCAGTTCACAATCTAGCTTGTAATAAGCACTAAAAACTCCGAAATCGTCAAGAAATCGGAGTTTTTTTATGCCCTTGTGGCACGCTTTTGTAGTCTTTTGTATTGTTTTTTGTGGCTCGGTTTATAGAGTTGTTCATTATTAGGCTTTATTGAATAATAAATAGGGAGCTAAATACATAAGATGTTTAAGCATTTTGAGTGTTGAAGCCCTTATTTCATTTTCACACAATTTGCACACCTAAAGCAGATTAAAAACAAAATTCAGCCTTTAAGTTGTAACTTATAAAAAATTAATAATATGAAATATCTCTTCTTCTTACTTATATTTCTGCAATTGCAGTCATATGCACAAGTTGCTGATAATGTTAATACTAGAACCTTAGGTCGTTTTATTTCAAAAAGTGCTACTAATCCTAATTTATATGTGGAAATTACACCTACATACGCCTTCCATACTGGCGATTTAAGTGACATTTATAATAATGGATACGGTGGATTATTCTCTATAAATCATAGATTAAAATCATCTGAAATAATTTTTGTTGAATTAGGCTATGTAAGTTTTAAAGGGAAACAAATTAATGTAAATTATACATTTACTCCACCATCATTTATTCACATACCTATAAGTATTGGTGTAAAACAATATAAAAAGAATTTTATTTGGGGTATAGGGGTTGGAACTGGAATATCAAAACTCGATGGAGTTAATGAAAGTACAACAAAGTTAATGATTAATCCTATTCTAGGTTATGATTTTGGACCTATCACATTGGGTATAAATTATTCTATTACGGCAACAGAAAAAGAAGCTGGTATTACTCGTAATACAAATAAATATTTAGGGGTAAGACTTTCCTTGAAACTTTAAAATTCATCTTTTACACCCTCTTTGACTAAGGTAGCAAAGGTTGAGAATATTTGGTTTAATTTTTTGTCCCAAAGAAAATCATATTATAAAATAAACTACTTTTAAATAACAATAATTTTTAAATTAAAATTGTTATGAAAAATTTATATCCTCTTTTATTTTTAATTGTACTATCAAGTTGTACAAAATCATCAAAAGAAGATGTGATTCTTCCCACTCAAAAAGTTCCAAATGCACCCGCAAATTTAAAAATAGCTATTGTTTTAGTTGGCCAAATTGATTTAACATGGAATGATAGCTCAACAAATGAAACAGGTTTTAGAATTGAAAGAAAAACCGATTCTACTGAATACTCCGAAATTGCTACCACTAATCAAGATGTTGCAAATTTTACTGATAAAAATGTTCAAATAAATACAACCTATTCATATAGAGTATATAGCTACAACCAAGCAGGTAAATCAAACCAGAGTTCCAATGAACGAACAGTAAAGACTTGGAATATTCCAACACTTACTACAAATGTCATAACAGATATTAGAATATCTGGTGCAAAATCGGGAGGTAATGTTAGTTCTATTGGAGGAGTAAGAGATCTTATTGCAAGAGGTGTAGTATGGGGAACAAGTAGCAACCCAACAGTTGCATTAAGCACAAAAACAATCGAAGGAAACGGCACAATGTTTCCTGGTAGTTCTATCCCAGGTAATGGAAATGGAACTTATACAAGTAATATTACTGCATCTAAAGAAGGTACTAAATATTATGTAAGAGCTTACGCTACTAATATTGTTGGAACAGCTTATGGACAAGAGATCTCTTTCACTACCAATGTTTTTACCTTTAATACTGTTATAGGTGCAAATAATAGAGTTTGGATGGATAGAAATTTAGGCGCTGAAAGAGTTGCAATAAATAAAACAGATGAAGCCTCCTATGGAGATTTATACCAATGGGGAAGAGGCAAAGATGGTCATCAAATTCGAACATCAAGCACTACATATATTTCATCAATTTCAGATACACCAGGTCATAATTTTTTTATTACAGGTATAGATTGGCGAAACCCACCAAATAACAATTTGTGGCAGGGAGTAAGTGGAGTAAACAATGCATGTCCAATTGGTTTTAGATTACCAACTACAGAAGAATGGAATACAGAACTATCAAGCTGGAGCAGTGCAAGTCCAGAAGGTGCTTTTGCATCAGCACTTAAGTTGCCTCTTTCGGGAGCAAGAGGAATAAATTCAGGTGGTCTAATAGATATTGACGTGTGGGGTTTCTATTGGTCAAGTTCTGTAGTTACAAATGACAAATCCGCTTACTATCTAGCAGTCTCTGAAACCAAAACAGGTTCAGTCCCCAATGCAAGAGGCGTTGGAATGTCTGTTCGTTGTATAAAGGAATGAAAATAGAAAATAATGTGGCTCGTCTTTGGGTTGATTGTTTTAATTATCAATCTAATACAGTGATATTCGGAGAGTTAGTTTTAAGAGGTCGGCCCCAGCCAGTTCACAATCTAGCTTGTAATAAGCACTAAAAACTCCGAAATCTTACGAAATCGGAGTTTTTTTATGCTCTTATGGCACGCTTTTGTAGTCTTTTGTATTGTTTTTTGTGGCTCGGTTGATTTAGCTTAAATTGACGAATGGTTAAAAAGCCCTAATGGCACGAACATAGTATGAGCTTTCCTTGTCAGGGCTGCCCTCCAAACCAAGGTTGTAGAAAACCTTTATCCACGCGTATGGGTAGGTTGTTAAGCCCTGCGAAATGCGGGCGGACTCCGAAGAACTCCAATAGCCTTCCGTCTTAAAACCGCCAATCGCATCTTTATTTAGAAATAATTTATTTAATTCATTTTTACTTGGTAAAAACCAGTCATTAAATCCTCCACCATTATGCGCTCTCGCTAACCCTGCTGCATAGCGGGTAGCAGGAAAATCGGGAATTCCACCTTGAATTGTTATAATTTTATTGGTATTAACTAAGCCTGCGCCTATTGCAGTATCTGTTCCATATCCTGTAAATGAAAGATAAATAAGAGCATTAGGTGTTGGTAAACCAATAGCCCAAGGAACTTTATTAACCGACGCGTCTGAGGTTGCAGCAATTAAACCGCGTTTTATCTTTGCATCATAACCAGGGTCTCCTGGCTGTAAAAAATACGCAACTATACCTCCTTGAAACTTTTGTCCAATTTTTATTAATCCCAACCTCATAGAATCATTAGCAGAAATTTTAATACAAGACAATAGTCTTAGAGTATCTTGAGTATTAGGTTTTAATACCCCCAACCTTACTGAGTCACATCCAGTAATTTTGATGCAAGAAAGTAGTCTAATAGTATCTTGAGTATTAGGTTTTAATACCCCCAACCTTACTGAATCACAACCAGAAATAGACAAACAAGAAAGAAGTCTAATTGTATCATTAGTAGTTTTTAATAACCCTTGTTTTATAGAATCACAACCATTAACTTTATTCACAACTGGAGGAGTAGTTTCAGATTTTGAACATGAGTAAATGACTATAGAAATTAGAAACAATAAAACTAGTTTTTTCATATTTTAATTTTTTTAAGTTTAACTAAAAAATATAATAAATAATATTACCAAACTGTTGCCTCCCACCCTTTTTCTTGGGAAATTCCCGTAGAATTCGCTCAAATAGAGATAGATTTTAGCACTAAAAACTCCGAAATCTTACGAAATCGGAGTTTTTTTATGTATCTAAAGTTTAGTAACACATAAAATTCAAAAATTTAAAAAGCTCTGATTGGAACGCTATAATAGTTAAAACCTTGCTTGGATTTAATCAATTCTATATTATTGTCAAATGAATATGCTCTGGATGAATCAGCTTCACTAGAAGTCCATATTGGAAACGACGTACTTATTTGAAGTTTTCGCTGTTTTTCTTTTAAATTGTAAGCTATCATTGCTAAATATTCATCCCTACTTGGGATAAACCAATCGGAATAACCCTGGTATTTATTCGCATTTAATTTGATAATACTATTCCCTATATACAATCCCATAGTAGGGCATCCTTTGTTTATAATTTTATCAGTATTAGATTTTCCTGCACCAATTATTGTTGATGTACCAAGATTTATTTGTCCGCAATCAAATTTCCCACTTTCTACTGCTGGTCCACCAATAGCCTGTAGACCATGAGTTTCTCCATTAATAAACCCATTTTCTCCTTCCTTAAACATATAAAAAACAATTCCGCCAGGGCCCATCCATGAAACATCAACTGGAAGCTTCGTAGAAATCTCATTGCTATAAGAAGTTCCTATTTTATTAGTTGCAAATGCTCTTACGTAATAAATTTTATTCATAGTTATACCATCAATATTTTCTCGCATTGAAGAATCACCACTTTGTGAAATAAGTTTATTCCCAGAACTTAATGAAAGATTTGGTGATACTCCCCAAATCACTCCTTGTTCAGTAATTGATGAGCCACCATTTTTAATTACACTTGCAATTACTGCAAATCTAGCGATTGATTTTTCTTGAAAATCAACAGATACTGAAGATAAAACAGGAAGTGAAATTGATGCTGTGTTAGTATCATTTTTGGTACATGAGCAACATATTAAAATCAGCACTAGGGCATAGCTTTTAAACATATATTGTATTTATTGCGTGAACAAAAAGTGTTTTTATTATATCATAAAATTAATGAATATAATAATGCAAAACTCGGCTAG
This sequence comes from Sediminibacterium sp., assembly GCA_044360985.1. Classification (GTDB taxonomy): domain Bacteria; phylum Bacteroidota; class Bacteroidia; order Chitinophagales; family Chitinophagaceae; genus Sediminibacterium. Next base: position 4,909 of record JBIKJM010000001.1, read on the forward strand.
GTTCAGGACCAAAAATTTAACTCAAAAAGGGTAAAATAGCTGAAACAGGAGAAATATCAAACTATTTCAATCTTATACCCTTTAAATTATCAATAAAAATAAAAGATGTAGAATACAAGTAGAAAATCTCGTAAATGTCTAAAATTTAGAAGGTACACGCCATATATTAATTTCAAAGTAAACACAATGTGGTAAGTCTTTGGAATTACAAATTAGATTATCAAGCTATTACAGTGATATTAGCAATGTTAATTATAGTAGGTCTTCCCCAACCTATTCTTAGTGCTTTTAGATGAAGGCAGCAACAGAATCTAACATATCATATTACAACATATTATATATTTTTTGAATTTTACAAAATATATGATTATTTTTAAAATAAAAACCAAATTTTATGAAAACACTATTAAAAAGCTCCATCTTATTGCTATTCTTTTCATTCTCATTATTAGTATTTAACCTGAGTTGTAAAAAGGAATCAACCGCTCAGAACACCTCAACAAGTATCCAAAATCTAGGTATTTTGGTTTTTACGAAAGTTAATGGTAAAGTAAATGAATTTTGGACTTCCAAATATGATGGATCTGGTCAAACCAAAATTACAATTTCTTCGCTTCCCGCTAATGGAGAAATTGCTCATGAAAGTATTAAAATTTCACCTGATGGAAAGAAATTTTTCTTTTTTGTATTTTTTATTTCTACAAATACTAGCTCTGCAATATACTCATGCAATTCCGATGGGACAGGACTAACTAAAGTAGCTGATGATATTGATCAACTTTCTGATGTAAAGTAAAGTGAAATTTAAAAAAAATAAACTTTTGACAAAAACTCCGAAATCGTCAAGAAATCGAAGTTTTTTTATGCCCTTGTGGCACGTTACGGTATTGTTTTGTGTGGCTCGGTTGGTGACTATGAAAAAACTTATAAGTAAGCTAACCGAATTCAGGGGGTATTTTCCTCACGCAGGGAAACTATAGAAATCAACCCCCATAAAGATCACAAGAACTAAAAAAAATATATCTTAGAAGTCGCATTAATTTAACAAATTTAAGGCCTAGGTAAATAAATTAATATTAATTATATTTGATATATAATTTAATTAAATGAAACTAATCAATTTAGCACTTGTTTTGACATTACTCTCATGCAGTAAATCAAATAATGAAAAGATCGAAAAAGTTGAAAAAATTGAAACCTCTCCATTAGCTCCTACTGATTTAAAGACTACTATTTTTTCAAAAGATCAAATAGATCTAACATGGAAAGATAATTCATCAAATGAAATTGGCTTTAAAATTGAAAGAAAATCAGGAACATCCAATTTTACAGAAATTGGCATAACTGACCAAAATATAGTTTCATTTTCAGATAAAACAGTGACAATTAATACCAATTATATTTATAGAATTTATAGTTATAATAATGTTGGAAAATCTATTCAATATTCAAATGAATCGAATATACAACATATAAATATACCAACAATTTCAACAAAAAATATAACTGATATTTCTGGAAATAGCTCAAAAACTGGGGGAACAATCACATCTGATGGCGGTTCTTCAATCACATCAAGAGGTATAGTTTGGGATACAAAAAGTAACCCAACAATAGTATTAACGACTAAAACCACTGACAGTATAGGAATTGGCGAATTTAAAAGTTCAATATCTGGACTAATGACGAATACAAAATATTTTGTTAGAGCATACGCCACAAATCTTGCTGGAACAAGTTATGGGAATGAAGAATCATTTACAACTTTAAGCTTTAACACAGTAATTGGAGCAAATAATAGAATTTGGATGGACCGAAATCTTGGTGCCACAAGAGTAGCAACTAGTAATTCTGATGAAGAAGGATTCGGCGATTTATATCAATGGGGCAGAAATTCAGATGGTCATCAAATAAAAACTTCTGGCACATCTAACAATTTGTCTAATACTGATTTAGTAAACAATAATTTATTTATAATTACTTCAAGTGAACCTTATGATTGGAGAGTACCACAAAATAATTTATTATGGCAAGGCGTTAATGGTATAAACAATCCATGCCCTAAAGGATTTAGAATACCAACATATGAAGAATGGGAAATAGAAGTAGCAAGTTGGCCCCCGCAATTAGTAAATAACAAACCAATTTGGGGTGTAATGAGCGCTTATTCATCTGCATTAAAATTACCATTGCCAAATACTAGGAATACCATTGGAAATATTATTTCTATTGGTTACTCAGAATATTGGACAAGCACTGTACCGACAGGAAGTTCAGGAGCGATAGCATTAATATTTAATTCAAAAAGGAATGATTATGGCTTTACAACAGGTGGAGATCGACGTGCTAATGGCTTTTCATGTAGATGTATTAAAGATTAAATTTATAAAAAAATGTGGCAAAACTTTGAGTTTATAATCATGATTATCAAACTAATATAGTGATAATCGCAGAGTTAGTTTTCAGAAGTCGGCGTAGTGAAACGAAGCCAACAATCCCAGATATGCAAAACTCCGAAATCGTCAAGAAATCGGAGTTTTTTTATGCCCCGTGGCACAATCAAAAAATAAAATAAAGCAATTGTAGATTTTAAATCAATTTTTTATTTCCTAATAAATTTTGACCCATTCCATTCCCATCTGATATTGTCTTTTTTTTCTGCAGAAAAAATATCAACCATCCCATTTTTATCAATATCTTGAACTATCACGTGATAAAATCTGTTCGCTGTATGATTATCTATATAAAGTGTTGTTTTATCGGAATATGTTTTTCCCTTATCCTCTGATTTATAAAAAGATATAAAATAAATAGGAGCCCCCCCAATAGAAAGGGAGTAATTACCACTTGGAATTATTTCTTTTATTCCATCTCCATTAATATCTATAAAATCTATATTTTGTAAATACCAATCTCCTGACATACTAATAGAAGTTGAATTGCTTAGGTTAAACACTTTACCATTCCCCCACAAAATCCTAAAGTCATTTATTCTACTTGCTCCATTTGGGTGAAAATTTAAAACTAAATCTAAAAAACCATCATTATTTATATCCACTAGTTCTGATTGATCAGCAACCGGAATATCTCCAATCCCATTAAAATCAATAGTAAAATTGGCCTTCCCATCATTCCACATGATTCTACTTTTAACCCCATTTGCTTGGCTATGAAAATTAAATGTAATAATGTCTAAATCACCATCATTGTCAATATCTCCTGAACATCCTGTGTACCAAAAGCCTTGATCATTAAACTCTTTTACTAAAGAAAATCCATTTTTTGAATTTAACAGAAGATGACAGTTATCATTTAAATAAGGGAACGGAACCCCAATAGGTGGATCTACAGCGACATTTGAAAATATATCAGGTAAAGAATCATTATTAAAATCTCCAACTAACAATTTTGTACCATGGGGGTTTTTTATTGAAGAACCTGTGTAATTTGTTTGCTTTAAAACACTTCCATTGTTCATAAATATGGATGGAGGAGGATTGGGAGTTGGATTAATTTGTAAGTCATAACCTTCAAAGTAAAATAAGTCTTCTAACCCATCTCCATCAATATCTAATTGTACCGATTGCTCATCGATAAATGGATTATTAACATACTTACTTCCATCAGATTTATACAATTGGGCAGAAGAAAACCAAGTATCATTATTTGATAATTCATACGAAGACTTTAGATAATTTTTATAAATCCTGCTTCTGCTGAAGGCATATTTTTGAATAACTGTATTCGTTGATGCTGATTTAGAAGTTAGTGTAATTCTTATATTGTAAGTCGCCTTTATATTTAAGCCTATTGCTTTAAAATTAATTGATGACTGAGAACTTGATGTATCAATTTTGTATACCGTAAGATTGGTATCGACTCTCTTTATTTCGATGCTATATAAAATTCCTTGGCTAGGAATTTTAGAATTTATAGCAATAGCAAAATCAAAAGTATCCTTATTTAAGGTATAACTATTAGAAGAAATATCAGGTGAGATGCTAAATTTAATTGCTTCTTCTTGAAAATCAACATTAGCTGGGGTTTTGATTTCTGTTTTCGTACAAGAATAAATAAATAAAACTCCCGCAAAAAAAATTACTCTATTCATAAATTAACTTTTAAAACCCTTTCAGGTGATTTAAAAGTATCATTATTTAATCATATTATTAAATAAATTTATACATCTAGACTGACTAAGCTCTATATTAAGAGTAATATTCTTTGCCTCCAACCCTTTTTCTTGGTAATAAATAGAAACTTCGAAATCGTATAGAAATCGGAGTTTTTTTATTGCCTAAATGCATACTTTCCAGTCATTTGAACCCTATATTAAAGTACCAAAATATACAAGTTTTTCATACTTTTATATATGTCATCAATCAATTGGAACGATTCTTTAAATTTAATCAGTAAACTCACACCAAAAAGAATTTGGAATGGCCTAAAAGTTTTATCCAGTTATTATGCAAGTATCCTATTCAATCGACCTATTCAATGGGGCTACCCTGTTTCTATCTCTTTTGAACCCACTACCAGTTGTAATTTAAGATGTCCTGAATGTCCGAGTGGCTTAAGAGCATTCACACGCCCTACAGGCATGTTAGAGAAAAATTTTTTTAAAGAAACCATTGACGAAATAAATAAAGAACTATTATACCTCATTTTTTATTTCCAAGGGGAACCCTATTTGAATACTGATTTTCTAGAAATGGTTCAATATGCAAGTAGTAAAGGTATATATACTGCTACTTCAACAAATGCACATTATTTAACAGACGAAAATGCGAAGAAGACTGTTGAAAGTGGACTTGATAGACTCATTATTTCACTTGATGGTACCACTCAGGACACCTATAAGCAATATCGTATAGGTGGGAACATTGATAAAGTCTTGGAAGGTGCGAAAAACATAGTGAAATGGAAAAAAGAACTTAAAAGTAAAACCCCATTTGTATTTTTTCAATTTTTAGTAGTCCAACACAACGAACATCAAATTGAAGACGTCAAGAAATTAGCAAAAGCAATTGGAGTAGATGAAGTTCGATTAAAAACAGCCCAAGTGTATGACTATGAAAATGATCCTAACCATTTGATCCCTAAAAACGAGAAATATAGTCGTTACAAAAAGAATAATGATGGCACATTTAAAGCAAAAAATAAGCTAGCCAATCGTTGCTGGAAAATGCAACATGCCAATGTCATTACTTGGGATGGCTTAGTAGTGCCCTGCTGCTTTGATAAAGATGCATCTCATCAATTAGGGAATTTGAAAACCCAATCTTTCAAAGCTATTTGGGAAAATAGTAATTATCAGCAATTTAGATCTGAGCTCATGAAGAGCAGAAAAAATATTGATATTTGTGCTAATTGCAGTGAAGGCACTTCAGTTTGGCAGGATTAATTGTTTCAATGTAGATTAAACCTTATTTACAATACTGTGCAATTTGAGCCTCTACCCCAGGATATTTTTTTGCTTTTGCTGCTTGTAAAGCACTACATCCTGCCGCGTTATTACCCATTGCAATATAGGACATAGCCTTAAAGAATTCAGACTTGCCTGTATTGGCAGATGGTAAGTCAATGGCTCTATTAAAATATTGAATGGCTTTTTCGTAGGACTTAGCGGTATAGTAGCAAATACCTATATTTTCAAAATGCGTGTAATTACCAGGCTCTGCTGCACTAGCTTGTAAATAATAATTTGCAGCTACAGTATACTTGCCTTTCTGAAAAGCTTGTGCACCTAAGGTTGCATAATTAGGTAAACTGCCAGTTGACACTGCAGTACCGTACAATAAAGATTTTGTTCTCACAAACATGGCACTATCTGCAGGGAATCTTGAAACCGCTGTGTCTAATAAAGCCCTGGTAACTGCTATAGGGGTTTGATTGATCTCAATTAAGCCTAAAATGTATTGGTTCCATCCTTCCCCACTATCTCTGTATTTGATGTAGGTCTTAAACGCCTTGGTTGCTTCTGCAGTGTCTTTCATTTTAGCAGATGCAAAAATCATATTTTTATAATAGCTTGTTGCTCTTGGCCAATTATAGAATGCTTTTTTTGCATAGTAAAAAGTACTATCAAATTTACCTTGTGTCGAAAAAATAGCCGTCTTTATAAAGTCATTGTAATGCAAGTATGGATTCACATTGTCACTTTCATTCAAAAGGCGCATGGCTTCGTCATTCATCTTATCTCTTAAATAATACCTTGCCACCAATGCTTTAATTGGCAGAGTAGAGGTAGATAAATTAGGGATATCTGGGAATGCATCCTTCACATCTTCTAATGCCATTTTGGGATCTTCATTGATCTCTCCCATCACAAATTTTTGAACTTTGAGGGATGTGTAGGTTTGATAGTTCACATAAATTGCACCTACAATCAATAATAATGGGATGAGCAAGAATATAGATAATTTAAAATCTTTCTTTTGACTGTTGATATTTGTTCCTATTAAATAAATAGGTAAAAATAACAAAGCGGCAGACAAAGCAAACATCGTCTGCATGGAAGTTCTTTCTGCAGGGAAATTAAAAAAGGCATCTACAAAATAACATGCGATTGCCATTAACGCAATGGCTATGATCAATTTATGCTGATCGTCTTTGGATTGCCTCCAAAATTGAATTGTAGTAATGCCAAGCAATACAAATAAAGCAGCAAAACTCAATCCGCCAATAATCCCAAGATCTGCAAACATTTCAATATAGTCATTGTGACAATGATAAGGCACAAATAAATCGTTGGTATACTCTTTTTCGTAGGGGATAGACGCTAATTTCCAATTACCATACCCTGCCCCTAAAAATGGATGTTTGGTGGTATAATCAATAGCAGCTTTCCATAATTTTATCCTACTATTTTGTTCACTAGCTACATTGATATCCCCTACTCTTTTTGTAACAGAACCATAACCGCCCTGGAACCCTTGTATGTCTACCGCTTTAGTCAACATGCCATTGGCAGCAAAAAAAGCAAAAATCAAAGGCAGGATAAAATAAGATAGCTTAGTTCCAATTACTTTAATGCCCTGTTTTTTATTCAATAAAGTAATGGCAGCAGTAAACATGACAAACAAGACACCTAAACCCACATAGGTTGACCTTGTATTTAAAATAAATAATGCCATTATCCCTAAGAACAAAACAATGAAGCCTGTAATTTTGCCAATTAATTGATTATGTAGAATCACAAAAAGTAAGAAAGGAAATTTGATCAACAAACTTGCAGCCATCACATTCTTATTACCATTCTTTCCGGTTAAGCTAATAATATTTGCATCCAAATTCATATCCACCATATTCTTAGAGAAGCCTGTGATCACATATACAGCGTCAAAAAATAGTACCACCCCTACTAATATAGCAACCACATTAAAATGCGTTGTAAGTTCTTTTTTATAAAAAAGAATAGATAAATTGATGAAAATTAAGTAGGTACTCAGTAGCCTAGCCAAACAAACCAAGCTTTCAATGGCATTGATGGAATAGGTAATGGAAAGTAATGCCCAAATGACTAAAAAGCTATATACAATCGTGAATTTTAACTTTAAAACAGCATCTATTGATAGTTTATACTGTTGTTGATTCAATAGAATATAAAGCAAGATCGCAAAGTCAACTACGCTTACATACAACCACTGGGATCCCATGACATCTGCCCCTCCAAAATCAGGGATAAAATGGACTATTAAATATAAAAAGGTACAAAACCCAGCACCCCATGTATTCTTTGCTGCCTGACTCATAAATTCATATTCTTAAACCTAAAGATAAGATAATCCTACATAAAAAAACCGTCCTAGTAGGATGTACAAGGACGGTTTTAAATAAGATAAAAAAGGGGCTACTTTGCACTAAGATCAAATTGCCTTGTGGCAAAATTTCCTGTATTTGAGATAGCGTTTATTTTTACAACAGCATAACAACGAACTCCAGGTTTTAATCCTGTTATTGTAATTGAATTACTAGCTTGATTAGACAAAGGAATTTCCCTTGTAAAAACAACAGCTGAATTAGGCACTTTAGGAAATACATCTACTACTATTTTAACTCCAGCACTAGGTAATGTGGAACTAATAGCTGCATCGATAGTGACAGAAGTTCCTATAACAGGAAAATTGTCAGTATAGTTCACTACTGCACCATCAATCTTAACATCAAATGCGATAGCAGCGTCAGGCTTAGTGTTGTCCTTTGGTGGCGTAGAAGAACCGCTATCACCCCCTTTACTACATCCAGCAAAAGATAGCACAATAAAACTTAACGCAATAATGGTACTTGTTTTTACAAATTTAGTTTGTTGCATAAATTATAATTTAACCATTTTAAATTGATGAGCTACTTTAAAATCAGGCGAAGCGATTCTTACAAAGTAAACGCCTGGGTTTAATTCATTGAATGTTAATCTCGAGCCTGCTGTAACACCTATTCTTGTTGCCATTTTAGCGCCAGTTGCTGCAGAGAATACATCTATATTCAATCTTTGATGCCCTTTGACAACAAAGTCTATATTCATAAAATTAATGAAAGGATTTGGAGTTAACTTAATAAACTCATCCCAACTTAATCTAATGATATCAGTTACTAAGTAATAATAAGGACTACTGAATGCACTAGTACAACCATTAACAGTAGTATTAACTGTATAGCTACCAACTTCAGAAGGTCTAAATGTAGCATTTGTATTTGAAATTTTCTCGCCATTTTTATACCAATTTAATTGGATTGTGCTAGAAGAAATTAGATTACCGGCAGTATCTCTAACAATTATTGGTGTAATAGGAACAACATTAACTGTTAAATCAATTTTAGCTCTATCACTTTCACATCCACTCAATGAATCAACTTGACTTACATAATATGATGTAACACCTGCATTAGATATAGTAGGTGTTGGTGCGATATTAGTAGCAGAACCACCTGTGGCATTTGTACCATACCAACTTAACCTGCTCTTAGCACTTGCTTTAGCAGTAAGTGGCACAGCAACTGAATTTGTACACAAAGAAAGCGCTGCTACAACTGGATTTGCTGGTTTAGGATTAATTGCAATATTCATTGGTTTAATAACAGAACAATTATCTGAATTTGTTGCTTTGATATAATAAATTCCAGATGATGCAATTTTTGTAGGATCCTTGATAACTGTTATTTCATTTACATCATTAAAATAACTTAGATTAAAGGTGCCTGTACTTCCATTTCTATAATTAACATCGGTTAAATTAATTATACCAGGACTACAAATAGCTGCACTTGAAGTAACTGTCAAATTAGGCTTAGTTGTACAAGTAGAAATAAATTTAATGATCTTATCGGTGTTGATTCCAAAATCATCAATTGCACTTACTCTTACAGTTAGTGTATCTGCACTATTCAATTTTCGTTTATTTACAAGTACATTATCTCGAACATAGAAAGAGGCATTATTTAAATCACCAGTTCCAGAAACTAATTTATAAACAAAAGTTGCGCTTGAGCTATTGTTTGTATTTGAATAAACTGCCTGTAATCCTGTCGCTAGTAATGATGAATCTATACCAGCATTATATCTAATAAAATCAGTACTTACACTATTCAATAATATATTGTCTGCTGATTGTCTAACATAAATATTAAATGTTTTAACAAGATCACTGCCTAATGTGTCAGCACCTTTAATAACCAATTTATATAAAGTGTCGATCAATTTAGACTTAAGCGTTAATGTATTTGTCACACTATCAAAAGCAAATATAGGGTTAGTGGCGCCAGTTCCTGTGACTAATGATAATTTATACTTAGCAGATACTTCTTTTGATATTGCTTTTAATATCACTTTAAAATTTGCAGAATCCCCTTTTCTAAAGTAATAATTAGTAGAGGTTGAATCATTAAATAAGATATCAGAAGGCGGCGAAGCTTCTTTAGTTTCACCTTGTGCAGATAAAGTAAACATTTTACGATCAGAGAAACTTGATCCTGCAAAAGAGGCATCTACAGCTTGTACAGAATAATAATACTTTCCTGGAGGTAATGCAATTTGCCAACTAGTGTCTTTTCCTACATTACCATCTTGAGGTTTCTTTTGCATTCCAGTTGCTAAATCAGATTCAACACTCACAACATCGGAGGTTGAATATCCTGTACCAATTGAAAGAGAATAAGTCAAACCCGAACTTGGTGTATTATCGTCTTTCGCTTTTTTCCAGTTAAATTCTACTAAATAGTTTTTGTCACGTTTTTTAAGTACGCTTAGGTTATTTAGTTCAGGTTTACTTGGAGCTGCATTGGCTATATAAATAGCTTCGTTTAATTCCTGATCAATCTTTTCAAGGTCATCAGCAAATGATTTCTTTGCACTTATTGACATTGATGTTTTTTGTCCAGTTGAATTGGTTTGATTATTTGATGCTGGAAGAACTACTTTAGATGCAGCATTTCTTACATTCTGTAGAATTCTAAATGATTTATACAAATTAGAAGGATACAATGGATCTTTTTCACTTCCAACCAACACAAATCCTAGCTGACCATCCCCAGCGATATCGCCCATTGAAGGAGTCAATTTAGAATAATTTCCAAAAGGGAAGGTTGTTAATTCATTGAACTGAGTAAACCCTGAGGCTCCCTTAACAGATGTTGCCATTTTTGTTATAAAACCAGAGCCATCTCTATCGCCACTAAAAATGACATCAGGAAATCCGTCCCCATTATAATCACCCCAAGTTGTTTTAGAGTTTTGAACAGGTTGAAGTCCAGCTGTAGTCACATTAATGAAATTTAAACCATTTTGTTTAGTATAATTATTTTGATATATATTAAATATTTCACCTATACCGCTAGCATAGCCAGTCATAGCAACATCCAATAAACCATCATTGTTGAAATCTACTAATTCAACTTTACCATTTTTAATTTTTGGTAATCTCATACCAGTAAATTTAGTGAATAAATTACTGTTTGTTGCGCTATCAAATACATTGGTATAAATATCAGTAAATCGAGCAAATCCAACACCTTCATAAGTTGTAATTAAATCAAAAGTTTTGTCTTTATTCAAATCACCGAATGCAAATTGAATATTTTGTGGATCATTTGCATTAATTAACTGCGTTAAATTATTTGGCAAAGTGGATACTCTGAAGTTGTTAGGGATAGTTTTATTTGTTGTATCCTTAGAAATCTTATAAATACTTACAGTTCCTACTCCATTCGCTTGAGTGCCCCCGTATATCATATCCATATAACCATCGTTATCAAAATCAGAAAATTCCAATTTCGGCGTTCTTAAAGGTTGTGGGATTGCGAATTTAGAGGTTACATTCGTGAACCTAAAATTATTATTTTGATTTTGATATACCCTAAATGTTGGCGTTGAGCTAAAATTATTAGGGTCTTCTCCAGCAATTACAATATCAATAAAACCATCTGCGTTGATATCTACACATTTAACTTCAATATTTTTTAAACCAGTCAACCCTTCTAAACCAGTTGTACTAATTTTTGCAAATTTATTTCTCTGATTTTGATATACACCAGTAGGACCTGAACTAGAAATAGATTGACTACCTAAGTAAATAAAGTCAGATAATCCATCATTATTGAAATCTGCCCATGCAAAGGCAGGATTATCAACTGGCTGAATTCTTCTGTCAATCAAGCCACCTTGGTTCACAAACTTCCATGGATAAGATATTGAGAAGCTTGACTCTTCTGAAAAATCAGAACTTTCAAAATTATTATCAATTGCCATAACAGACCAGAAATATTTACCTGGTAATAATTCTAAATAATATGAATTACCACTAATTAATGCCGTATTAGATGTTAAGAGTTTAAACTTTCCATTCACTTTACTAACTGGCACGGACATAATTTCAGATCCGCCAGCAGTTGTACCCACTCGAATTTGATAATACAAGCTATTTTGGGAGCTACGATCGTCTATAGGTGGCGTCCAAGATAATTTAATTCTTCCTAAACCAAAATCTGTAATATTTAATCCAGTTGGTGGGGATGAAGGTGCTAAATTTTTATTATCACCTTGATTATTAATGAATACGGATAAAGCAGTTACCCCTTTATTTTCTCCAGCAACAAGCAAATCAACTGTTCCTGTATTATCAAAATCAGCCCATGCAATAGTAGAAGCAGAATATTGAGGCAAAGCAACATTTTTGACGGTATCAAAATTATTGAATCCGCCCATATTCAAAAGAATCTTAGTTGTAGGCGAATTAAGTTTATTCGTACCAGTATAACCTAAATCCAATAATCCATCATTATTATAATCTGCAAATTTTACAGAACCTTTGTCAACACTATCAATAACTGATTCTTGTGTGTATATATAATTATTGTAACTATTGGTTGATCTGCTTTCTTTTGTTAAATTTTTAATCATCTTCACAATTGGAGTTGCTACAACATTAGACCCTCCATTTTGATTCGTGCCAATCAGGACAATATCCATATCACCATCATTATCAACGTCACCTAAATCGAATTTTGCATTTGCTAAATTTAAGCCTTGTACATAATTAGTGCTAAATGAACTAATATAGTTGATTGTATTTTTAGGATCTAATAAAGTATTCACTTTGATGCCCCCTAAACCAATCGCTGTTGATTGATCTAATTTATTGCTTCCTGCGTAAATCAAATCAAGATCACCATCTAAATCAAAATCTATAAATCTAATATCTCCATCACACATAGATGGAATAATTTGACTTGAGTTATCAACTACAAAATTACCTTTACCATCATTATTTAACAAATAAGATCTTGGATTACTTAGAGAGTCAGCGCCAATAATTACTAAGTCATTAGTTCCATTCGCATCATGATCTCCAAAAGCTATCGTAGAGTTTTTAAGAGCTGGTATTGACATCGGTTCAGTGATCTCAAAGAATGATTTCCTATTTGTAAATAATTGCACTCTATTTCTACTTGCAGTGGATTGTCCAACAGCCAATAAATCTAGCCAGCCATCATTATTAATATCTGCCCACTTTAAATCACCATTTTGCAATGGAAGATTTGTTAATCCAAGATCAGTTAAAACTCCATTTTTATTTTGATAAATAGCCGTAACTGACTTTCCTTCATCATCTTTTCCCATTGCAGCCAAATCCATTAAACCATCATTATTAAAATCTCCCCATGACAACCTAGCATTTTCAAGACCAGGTAGAATATTACTTAAACTTTTAGTCAACACATCTTTAGGTGTAAAAGATAATTGAGTTTCCGCACTTACATACCCATCAGGATTGACTGTTTGAATAGCAATATAATATGGTTTTTTTGAACTTACTGCATTGTCTTTAAATGTAAGAGAATCTATATAAGATCCAAATTTCATTCCATCTAATACAATTGGAACTTTTGAATTTGAAGCTCTATAGTTGTGGAATGTATTTAATTTAGCATTCTTAAAGGTATTAGAAGTATCAATTTTAATATTATAAGTATTGACACTATTTGAAGCTTGATTTAATACTTTATCCCATTTCACTTTAATTTCATAACCATTGTTGACTCCTGTTAGATTCTTTGGAGCTAAAAGCGTTGGTGAGGTAATTGATTTAGATGGAGTTTGAATTAAAGCTCTTAATACTCTAGCTGTATAATATGTATTCTGACTAGAAGCATATTCATTCCAAACCAAATCTTTATAACCATCATTGTTTAAATCTAATAATCTGAAATTATATGGATAATTATTGCCTTGACCATCTCGATTGAAAGGATTGTCAAATTTACTTACATCCTTAAATCCATCTAACTGGTTGTTTAAATAAATTTGGATAGTTCCAGAATTTGCAAATTGAGCAATATCAGGGAACCCGTCACCATTCACATCAGCAACATCAAATCTTCCATCTTGTAAATTAACTTTTAATTTATAGTCGATATTGAATGTTGTTAGTCTATTTGTCCTGTTATCGAATTTAAATGTATTGTATGCACTTGAACCACTTGTTCTTGCTATCACATAAATTCCATGTTGTAAATTTTTCATTGCACCTATATACAATGAGGTATTATAGTCTAAAGAAACATTTGTATAAAACAATTCATAAGAGCCCATTTTCTTATTGGATACAAATACCATTAACGGAGAACCACCAACAGATTGCAAGCCAATCCAATTATTCCAATTCGTAGTAGCAAAGACATCTTTGAGGCCGTCATTATTTACATCTATAAATTTAATAAGTTTTAATGTTGCATTAATATTTTGGTAGTTAGTTCCTTCATTTGAAAATTGAGAAGCCCATTTAATCTGCATAGGAGAAACAACATATTCTTGTTTACCGTCAAAATTACCATCAATATAATCAGCATCATCACGAATGTTAGGCATTTCATGAGATCCCGTCATATAACTAATTTTCTTTGTAATTGTTGAATTAGATGGAATTACTCCATTAACTAATTGATCATAGTTACGAGTAAATACACCATAATAATTAGTTGTAGAATCATGAACAAAATCCCATTTTTCATTGGTAATTTTACCTTTTAAGGTTATAATCTCTGTATTAACATCATAATCATATAATGTATTTCTTCTTCTAATAATAGGAATATCAAATTCATCATCAAAATTGATATTAAAAGGAGGAAGTATTTTTTGATAATAATCTGCCATGGATGTTAATTTAATTTTGGCATTATAATTAAATTTAATACTATTACTACCAGGGCCTTTAATTGAATTTAATACATATAAAGTATCATACTGATCTATTCTAGATTGATTGGTATCAACTAAACGATATCTATCATCATAAAAAATTAAATGCGGGAACTTATTATTTTCAGGATCAGAAGATAAGTTTACAAGATTAAATTTAAGTCTATCACTTGAATTATTATATTTTATAGAAGCAGTATCCGATAAGAAATTAACAGCAGGCACATTGATTGTGTCATTAGAATTCTTAATATTACTTATGCCGCTTAATTTGTTATCTGAAGTAACTAGTTTTAAAGCATAGAAATAAGTTTTTCCATTTGTAATAGTGTCTAGAATTTGAGTGGTTGTCTTAGCTAATTCTCTGAAAACTTTTACAGTATCTAATGCAGTTTTTAAGGTGTCTCTAAATAATTGATATTTACTCAATGACAAAGTAGAATCATAATTAAATGTGATAGACAAAATCTTTTTATCATTTATATCTCTATTTAATTCTAATAAAGTTGGAGCTGCGAAATAGTTTTTATTTTCATAAGCACCAATATCAATAGAAGACCCAGCAGGTAATGGCCTATTATTGAATTCGAAATCCTTGGTAGCTGCAAATAATGTATCACCACCCATAATTAAATATGGCGCTCCTTTTCCTAAAGCAGGAGAACTATTTGAAAGTTGATAAGAACCCGATGAAACATCATTATATAATGGATCTTTATTAATGTTGCCAGCCTTTAATGAATATACCCTGTCATCCACAATTGAATTAACAACAAGATGATTTTCACTTGACCCATCTTTTAACATAGTTGAACGATCATTATCCCAAATAATACAGTTTAAAAAAGGCATTTTGCTTCTGGTATTCCAAGTACTTACCTCTCCCCAGTTTGAATTATTGATGATATTTGAATTTACAAACCTTACTGTTCTATAATTTAAACTTGTAGAATCGCTTTGTACAGAGAATAAATATTCATTATTTGAAATAATACAGTTAACAAATGTTGGAGCTGCATTATAAGATGCAATAGTTCTACGCCATTTATTATTTTGAATGATACAATTTTCAAAAATTGGACTAGTATTTTGAGTAATACTTATGACTCCACTAGGATCCGGATAAGATATATTATTATAATACGTGAAATCAGAAATACTGAAACCGCTAATGACAGAAACAGGATAAGGTATGTTATTATCTGTATTCCCATCTACTCTAATTAAATAACCAACTTTATTAATATCTGATATACTTGTCTTAGAAGGCCCACCTGTTGTTCTAATTAAAATACTTTTATTGGAAACTTTAAAAGATGCATAAACACCTGGTTTAACCAATATTGTATCCCCATTTTTAGCGTTATTAATGGTTGTTTGTAAGTTATTATAAGGGAATTCATTTGACCCAATTTGAATTGAATTTGGCAAAGTATCAACATACCAAGAATTAGTCAATTTTAACTGAACTAAATTACTAATTTTACTAACTGCTCCTCCAGAATCAATTGATTTAACAGCAAACCAATAATTTGTATTTGCTACTAAATCTGTGACTTTATAGAAACCTGTGTCTACTCCATTAGCAATCACATTTAAACTATCTTTATTTTTACCTCCTAATACTAAATATTTTACCTGTGCACTAAGTTTTTCCCAAGTCAATAATGCAGATCTAGGAGCAGATGAAATATATATTGAGTCTACTCGACCAGGCGGAATATTAGGAATTACACTAATTTCATTACTAAACGCACTAGAAGATGAAGTTCCAATTAAATTAGATTTAATTCTATAAAAATACTTTACACCATTATTGACAGTAGAATCAATATACTTTAAACTTGTATTGTTAGTAGTAATATAAATTGGCTTTAATATTGAATTCGTATCAGTTATTTCTTTTGTATCTCTATAAATTGAAAAGCCACTTATTTTTCCTGTTTTATAAGGTTTTAAAATAAAAATCGTATTAATATTATCTCCGCCTTCCACATTATCTAAAATAGGAGAAGGTAAATTACTAGTAATCTGTTCTGCTCCAATATCTATATTTGTAGTTCTAATATTTTTATAAAAATCGAATAATGGCACTTTATAGTATGATATTGAAGATCGATTTAATAAATCATACACACCCTCTTTAATACCAATAAAATTAGACTTTATTTTATTTGAAACTGTATCAAACATTTTAGATATATCTTGATCATAAATATTCCCGCTTTCTGTAATATTATAATAACCTTGATTTTTGTAATTTTTCAAAGAATCTGTTAATGTATTATTTAAGAAAATTGTTGATCTATTTCTACTAGAGTTATTATTTGGATTGTAGAACATTATATCGCCAGCAGGATTGTAAATTAAATTATTAGCAATAATCATTGTTCTATCCCCACTTAATGAAACATGAATTGCTAAACCTTTATTTTTAATAAATGTATTATTAATAATAAATGTAGAGTCACCGCCCCATCCTCCTGGCTCAATTACTGCACTTCTAAAACCATCCCAACTATGAGTAAAATCATTACCATTTTCGACAAATAAATTATTCGTAATAAAAGTCTTCCCCTTCCAACCATTAATTAATTGAGTAGCATTGTTTTCCTGACTATACTTGTTTCTAAAAAAGAAATTTTGCTCAATTCTATTACCCCATCCTTCTAATGAAATAACACCGATATTTGACTCTATTCTACTTTGACTTAATACTGTAGCATTTCTTAAATAAATAAAAGGACTATTAATATTATTTGAATTACCATTATTCTTAATTATACAAGCATAAATGGAAATGAAAGAAGACACATTAAATACAAGTCCATTGTGGTTTTGTATGGTTAACCCATTGATTGTAAATGTAGATGACCCAGTAAATAAAGTAAAATCCTTACCTCCTGTTACAATTGTTCCAGTAATATCAGCAGAATCTTTAGTCGTAAAGTAGTTAGAAGTTATAAATACTTGTTTTTCTACATTTAAATTAGCAGCGTTAGTATATGTACCTTTTGCTATAACGATCGTATCTCCTGTAAATGAATTGGTTAAAGCTTTAGAAAGTGTTCTTAATGGACTATCAGCACTTCCAAAATTTGTATCATTACCTGTTGGAGCAACATAAATTTTATTAGCTACTTTTTGAGCAGTAACAATATCAGAGAAAGCAGATTCAACCCCATTTGCATCCACTGCTTTAATTCTATAGTAGTACACTTGCTTTCCTAAATTCGAATCTAAGAAACTAGTTGTTGTGTTAGCTAATGTTTTTACAATAAATGAAGTGACTTTGAATGAGTCTAATGAACGATGGATTTCATAATTACCTGATGCTTGGCCAGTTTCATTAGTCCATTGTAATCTTACAACATTTGAAACAGTTTTTGCACTTACAGTATTAGGCAGTTTTACACCAACTTGAGGAGTAGCACTTTTAATATTACCGAATCCTGATACTGCACTATTCGATTTTGTAAATGAATTTAATTTATAGAAATATTTTGTGCCATTGGTTAAATTATTATCAGTGTAGTCAGGATTATTTAATGAGGCTTGCCCATCGTATTCGATAACAAATCTTTTGCTAATTTCATTAGGTAAGTCATTCCAACCTGAACCATAAACTTCTAAATAATCTTCCCCACCACCATTAGGTTCACCTGAATTATAGCCAAAATTTGTACCAGGCATATCCAATGTCATTGGTCTTCCATTAACCCAATACCAATTTCCTTTTGGCTCATCTAATTTATTGATTTGATATCCTCCAACCCATACAGAGGAGCCACCTAATAATGCATTTAATCTACCTTGGAAATAAGCAGCTTCTTGTGGAGTTTCAAGAGATGCTAATTGTCCACCCTCCGCAATTGCTGTATTGCGTGCATCAGTCCAGAATTGAGTTAAATTTGAATTACTTACATAATATTCGGAACCATTAAAGCTACCTAAATAGGTATATTGACTAATATTGACAGGCTTCCCATATGAATTAATTCCATAATTTAATTTATTTATGTCATTGAATACAGTTGCTACTTTTGAATAAGTACCTAAGCTATCAGTTGCACGGTGAACTTGAATTGAATCTACATAAGTTGGGGGAATGGTTGGCATTGTCCATCTTAGATAATTCTTTTGTTGACCAGCCGTAACAGAACTTAATGTTGGTATAGCTGGCCCTACAATAATTGTATTTGTAACAGTACAACCAGCCAAATTTCTATAAGTTACATCAGTTGAGCCATTTGCTACAGGAACAAAATTTGCAGATGTTGTTGAAGATGAAATTGTACCTACTGAAGTATTTGAAGAACTCCAAGTATTACTTGAAGCAGCTGTTGCTGATCCAGTTAAACTTAAATTTGTTCCAACAACTGTGTAAAATTTACTTCCTGTAACAGTTACAGTTGGATTTGCATTGATTGTAGAACTTGGAATTGTGATACTGCCTGATACTGATCCAGTAGATGCTAAACTAATATTTCTCGCACCAAATGTAGAGGCAGTAGTTGATGCGTTTGCCTTTACTCTAACAAAAATTGCAGTTGCAGCAATAGAACCTGAAGATTGCAATAAAACAACAGTGTCTTGATATCCAGAACTACTAGATATTCTAGAAACTTCATATCCAGTAGGTGCCGTAATGATTAAATTATTAGTCAAGTCTGAACTTGTTACTGTAAAGCTTTGACTTGGAGATGCAGTTCCTACACAAGTAGTAAATGCAGAAATAGCTCCATTTGTAATAATTTTTGCAACACCTAAAGTGATGCTATATGCTGGAGATTCACAGCCTGTTGTACTATTTTTAACTCTTAAAGCAAATCCATAACTACCCGCGGTTTTTGAGGATGGTAAAGTTACATCCAAGCTTGTGCCAGAAATGTTTCCGGCAGAAATAGTAGAAAAAGAAATCAATGCTGGTGAACCTGTAATAACTGAATATTGATCCGGAGTCCCAGTGGTTGCAGTTAATGGAATTGAGAATTTAGTTGCATTGGTTAGTACACTTGTAATTGAACCAGGAGTTGCAGTTGGAATAGGCGATACGGTAGAACTTGGCATCGTTAACTGTAAATCTTGATTAGCTCCATTAGATGCTATGAGTAATGTGCCAGTATATGTGCCTGCATTTGCAGATGCACTTAATCTTATAAACACTGTTGTTGTAGTTAATATTCCAGCACTTGTTTGTTGAAGTACTAAACTAGTGGCATATGTCCCTGTACTTGTTCCTGATATTTCAAATCCAGTTGGTGCTGTTAAATTAACAGTAGTAGATGCATTTAAATTACTAGCAGAAACTGTTATTGTCTGAGTACTAGAAGCAATTCCTTGACAAGCACTAAAGCTTGTTAAGTTTGCTGTTCTGGTGATAGTACCAGAACCACCCGCATAAACCATTGGCGTAACAATTTCGCTTTTAGTCAAAGTTGCCTTAGGCAATAAATTTGTTAAGTTTTTCGTTTCTGCTTTAGCAAAACTTAAAAACAGAAAAAACTGTACGAAAATAAGAATGTACTTTCTTGCACTAGAGTTAGATGAAATCATAAAAAAATAATTACTGTTTTGTGTTCAAACAAAACTTGTTAATTAATTAAAAAATATAACAATAATATTACACCTATAAGATATGAGGGTACTTAATGGGGGGAGTGTAGATGTTAAATATATTAACAAATATTAGGATATAAATGATTTAAGCTTAGAACTTACTCTTTTAATATAAATTTAATGTTGATAATTGCCTTAAATAAACATTAACAATAATATATATATTATAATTTAATTAAATATAATAAATTCTTTTAGTATAATTTCAAGTTATAAAAATCTCTTAATAAATTAAATGATCTACCTCCATTTTTTATTCTTACTATTTTATTAATCACTAAATTTATCTCCTAAAACACCCATTTTGGAAGATATAAGCTGTTATTACGACGAACAAATAAGCCCTTTTAGCCATAGTGGCATGTCTCTAAATGATTTACTGATTCAAAGAGGGTATGGGATTTTTGACTACCTAAGGGTGGTGGACAACAAGCCTTTATTTGTTCAAGACCATTTAGACAGATTATACCAATCCGCAGCATTGATGCATATGGTTGTGCCTCAATCAAAGGACGATATATTAAAAATTGTGATGGAATTAGTGGCAAAAAATGATATGCCTTATTCCGGACTGAAATTGATTGTTTCTGGAGGAGACAGTTCGGATGGATATACTTTAGAGCAACCTAGGTTGACGATTATTCAACAACCCTTACCTGTGCCTTCTAATCAATTTTCGGTGAGTCCTTTTGCATTGATGAGTCATCCGTTTCAACGTCAATTGCCTCAGGTTAAAACGACCGATTATTTGATGGCCATTTATTTGCAACCTCAATTAAAAGCTTTTGGTGGACAAGATATTTTATATACCCACGAGGGGATGCTCAGAGAATGTCCTAGGTCCAATTTTTTCTTAATTTCTGAACAAGGTCATATTGTAACACCTAAAGACCAAGTCCTAAAAGGGATCACTAGAAAAAATATTTTAGCGGAAGCATCTGAAAACGGCATCACCATCGAAGAAAGACCAATAGCCCTTAATGAAATTCACACTGCTAAAGGTGCATTCATTGCGAGTTCTACAAAACGTATCATTGCTGTTACCAAAATAGATGCAACTGAAATCCCAACCGACTCCCCTATTTTACAAAAAGTATTTGATTTACTAGTTCAAAAAGAACAAGCTTATTTAAATGCATAAACGAAAAGTTCTAAACATAAAAAAAAGGGCTAACTTATTTTAAATGAGTTAGCCCTTTTTTATTGATCAGACCAATTTATTTCAATTGCTTTCTTAAAGCATCTAATTTACCCACATATAAACTACGGCCATGCGTACCTAAAATAATCTCATGGTCTCTTGGGTGAATTTCTAAGTCATGCACTGGGACACTTGCTGGTAAACCTTTTGTCCAAGCCATAGAACTATTACCTCCATCCAAACTCACATACAAGCCACCATCGGTACCAACATACAATACTTGTTCAGAAACTGCATCTTCTTTAATTACATTCACTGGCTCTGATGGCAAGTCTTTCATGATTTGTTTCCATGTAGTTCCATAATCATCGCTTTGGTATACATACGCATTAAAATGATCGTTGCGATACCCATTTAATGTTACATAAACACGAGCAACATTATACTTACTCGCAATCACTCGACTAACATATAAACCCTTTGGTAATTTTTGACTAATCATTGTAAAACTATTACCCCCATCTTTTGACACTTGCACATTACCATCATCAGTACCTACATAGATCAATCCAAAACGAATTGGACTTTCACTAATTGTAGTGGTTGTTCCAAATGGTACATCTCCTTGAACAGGATTGGTTGTTAGATCATTACTTAAAGTCACTAAGCTATCGCCCTTACTCATTGAGCGGTGGAATTTATTTGAACCAAAATAAAATACATCTTGATTGTGGCGGCTCAATAAAATTGGTGACTGCCAGTTGTATCTTACTGCAGGCTCACCTAAATCGCGCATTGGACGCACATTTTTACGTTCCTTAGTGGCAAGATTTTGTCTGCTGTAAAAACCAAATTGTGAACCACTATACACGGTTTTATTATCTCTCCAATCTACTTGTACTTGCATGCCATCTCCTCCACCAATCATTGTGTAAGGATTTTGACCATTGTCATACCAATCATAGTTTTCTTTAGTAGCACTTGATCCAAACCAAGTACCATTGTCTTGTAATCCACCATATACATTGTATGGCTTTGCCATATCAATTGCGATATTGTAAAACTGTCCTACAGCTGGTGTATTTGCTTTAAACCAATGTGCTCCATTGTCATAAGTAATATTACATCCACCATCGTTACCAATAATCATATGACTATCTCGCGCACCATTCATCCATACAAAGTGATGATCCGCGTGCACATTCTCTTTACCAATTGAACTAAATGTTTTTCCACCATCCGTACTTAATAAAACGCTTACACCTGTAATGGCAATTTTATCTGGATTGCTTGGGCTAACAAATACTTTACCAAAATAATAGCCATAGGTGCTATATAATTCTATTGGCTTAACATGTGTTTTAACCCAGCTTAAACCCGCATTGTCAGAACGATACACTTGAGCACCATAGATTGGTGTTTCAAATAAAGCAGTATTTGCATCATATAAATAATCCCAAATACAATTAGGTGCTAATTTACCAGACTTTACATCTTGCTTAATATTTTCAGCACTGTATTTTGTTGGGATGCCATTTCTTGGAGACTTTAAAAAAGTATTTAATTTTTTATCATCTAAAGCAAGAAACTGTTCTACAGTCAAAGCTTTAAAATCTCTTAACACATATCTTGTGGTATCTGCTGCTTTTTGCATCGCAGTATCCGGTTGATGAAAATTATTATCCACGATTGCATATACAATAGAAGGATTTTTTGGATACACAGCTAACCCAATCCTGCCTACACCATCTCCTGAAGGGAATCCGCTTGTTGGTGTTGAGATTAAAGTCCATTTGTCACCACCATCTGTACTCTTATAGATACCTGAAGTTTTTCCTGCTTCTTCAAAATTGGATGCTGTTCTTGTTCTATACCACATTGCGGCATACAACACTTGTTCGCTGCTTGGATCCATATCTACATCAATAGCACCCGTATTGGCATCCAATGCTAAAGTTTGGTTCCAAGTTTTACCAGCATCTATGGTTTTGTAGATGCCTCTATCTTTACTCTCAGAATATAAATGCCCTAGTACAGCGACCCATGCAGTGTTAGGATCTTTTGCAGATAATTGAATCTTGCCAATATGATGACTCTCTGGCAATCCAAGGTATTCCCAAGACTTGCCATTGTTAGCCGAACGATACACGCCTAAACCAGCATAAGTAGAACGACTACTATTGACTTCGCCTGTACCTACCCAAATATGCCTAATCTGCCAGTTCACGGCAATATCACCAATCGTTAACACATCCACTGAATCAAAAATGGGTGCAAAACTTTGTCCATTATTTTGTGTATGCCATAATCCACCAGAAGCATATGCAACATAAAACTCAGTGGGGTCCTGAGGATTTACCTCAATGTCCACCACACGACCACTCATAATAGAGGGGCCAATATTTCTGAAACTAGTTTCATTTAAAGTAGATCGACTCAGCAATTGCTTTCTTTGGTCAATTATTTTTAATCTTTCCTGAGCGGATGTCGCTTTAATTTGTGCTTGTACCAATAAAGTACAAAAAAGGGCTGAAATCGTTAATAGTCTTTTCATGCAATCAAATTTTTATTAAGGTTTTGAAGTTAATACTTTTTCAAAAGCAATCATAAAAAAAATGACTAGCGTGAATTCACTCCCTTTTCCTATCAATTTATCGTAATATTGAGGATGCATATCCTTATCGTTAACAATACTAGTATCCCAGTCAAGCAATATGGGGGAACCGAACGGGTTATTTGGTGGCTCGGAAAGCAGTTGGTTAAAATGGAGCACAAAGTCTCCTATTTGGTTGCTCCAGGTTCTTATTGCGATTTTGCAACGAGTGTGCATGTATTAAATCATGATATTCCATTTAATCAACAAATACCTGCTGGTGTGGATCTGGTTCATTTAAACTGTAAGGTCAATGAGACCCCTAAGATCCCTTATATTTTCACCTTACATGGCAATACCAATGACCAAAATCCATTGGATATAAATACGGTCTTTGTGTCAAAAAATCATGCAAGCAGATACGGCAGTGATTCTTATGTGCATAATGGCATTGATCCGGATGATTATGGAGATCCAGGATTAGATCAAAAAAGAAATTATTTTCATTTTTTAGGTGACGCGGCATGGAGGGTAAAAAATGTAAGAGGTGCTATTAAGATCGCACAAGATGCAAAAATAAAATTAAGGATATTAGGCGGCAAAAGATTCAACTTCAATCAAGGCATTCGACTGACTTTTGATCCTCGCATACAGTTTGATGGGATGATTGGCGGTACAGAAAAAAATAACCTACTTAAAGGTTCAAAGGGCTTAATTTTTCCAGTCCTATGGAATGAGCCTTTTGGGTTATCTATTGTGGAGAGCCTCTATTTTGGATGTCCAGTCTTTGGCACGCCTTATGGCTCCTTAACAGAAATCATTCACCCAAGTGTGGGCATTACAAGCAATTCATTGAGTGCACTGGTAGAGGGCGTTCAACATGCAGGTCAATTTGATACAAAAACCTGTCACCAATATGTGATGGAGAATTTCACAAGTACACAAATGACAAAGGCATACCTTTCAAAGTATGAAACGGTATTGAATGGTCAACATTTAAATGCCCAACCCCCTATTCTAAAGGAAATACAAAGCATTAAATTCCTCCCTTTTCTGCCTTAAACTAAGTAACTTAGCTGTATAATATAGTTCTTTCATGCCCTTAAATCAAAAGAACAAGGACTTAAGATTCGAAGCACTTTTCAATTCAGCATCAATGGGTATCATTGTAGTGAATGGAAAAGGGGATATTGTTATGTCGAATCATTTTGCAAATAATTTATTTGGTTATCAAGAGGATGAAATTGTTTCCGCAAAGCTTGAAAAATTAATTCCCACTAGATACCACCACGCACATGTAGGTCATAGAGATGGTTTTATAGAAAAACCACAAGCAAGGTCAATGGGCTCAGGCATGACGCTTCGAGCACTGAGAAAAGACAATACAGAATTTCCTGTTGAAATTAGTTTGGGTCATTTTGAAATAGAAGCTTCAAAATATGTGATCGCCTTCATTTCTGATATTACCAAAAGACATGAATCTGAGGCAGAAATTAGAAAACTCAACACGAGTTTAGAAGAAAAAGTAGTGAGTAGAACCGAAGAATTACAAAAAACTTTACTTGAACTTCAAGCTTCCAAAGAAAGTCTAACAAAGTCACTAGAAAAAGAGAAGGAAGTCAACGACCTCAAATCTAGGTTCGTTTCCATGGCTTCGCATGAATTTAGAACACCATTGAGTACCATCCTTTCTTCCATATCCTTATTGGCGAAATATGAAACAACCGAAGATCAACCTAAACGAGATAAACATATTGATCGTATCAAGTCATCGGTTAAAACATTAACAGATATTTTGAATGAATTTTTATCCTTGGGTAAAATAGAGGAAGGCAAGGTTGAAATTGAATTCGAAAACTTTGATATGAACGAATTTATGAATGGGGTGATAAACGAAATGAATGTCTTGTTAAAAAAAGGGCAAACCTTAATTTATGAAAACCATGGCGTCACTAGCTGTTATTCCGATGCAGGATTATTAAAAAATGTGCTTATAAATTTAGTTTCAAATGCCATTAAATTTTCACCAGAAAATAAAGCCATTCAAATTGTAACGAGCTATAACGACAAGGAGATTCAAATAAAAATAATCGATCAGGGTATAGGCATACCAGAAAAAGACCAAATACATTTATTTGAAAGATTTTTCAGGGCAACCAATGTGACCAATATTCAGGGCACAGGATTGGGTTTGCATATTGTAGGCAGGTATATAGATTTAATCAAAGGACATATAAGTTACCAAAGTGCATTAGAAACAGGAAGTATTTTTTGCATCACAGTTCCCAATTAACAAAATCAAATTTAAAGCAAGATGTACATGGAAAAGATATTACTGATCGAAGACAATGAGGCATTGAGAGAAAATACCGCTGAAATCTTAGCCCTTGCTAATTATGAAGTGATTACAGCAGAAAATGGTAAGCTAGGTGTTGAAATGGCAAGAATGCATCAACCCAATTTGATTATATGTGACATCATGATGCATGTATTAGATGGATATGGCGTTTTTCAAATCATGAAAAAGGAATTGGATTTACAAAAAATCCCATTCATATTTTTAACGGCAAAAAGTGAACGTAGTGATTTTAGAAAAGGAATGGAAATGGGTGCAGATGATTTTATTACCAAACCATTTACAGACGCAGAACTCATCAATGCCATTCATACAAGACTAGAAAAAGCAAAACAAAATAAAGCAAATTCAGTAAAAGGTATTGAGTGTTGGTACCAAATTCTAACGGACTTAGGCAAGAAAGACGAAATGCAAAACACAATTGTTCAACATGATATAGTTGAATACAAAAAGAAGCAAATTATATATGCAGAAGGGCAACATCCCAACAAACTATATTATATTGAATCCGGCAAAGTAAAAATTTACAAGACGAGTGAATCAGGAAAGGAATTTATTACTAGTTTATTATCTGCAGGTGATTTTTTTGGCCATATCACATTGCTTGAAAATAAAACCTACTTAGAATTTGCAGAAACCTTAGAAGAATCAAAGATCCGTGTCATACCTAAAAAGGAATTTGAAGATTTATTGAGTCAACACCAAGAGATTGCATTAAAAGTCATTAAATTATTAGCCAATAACATTGCAGAAAAAGAAGATCAATTGGTTGCATTGGCTTATCATAGTTTAAGAAAAAGAGTCGCTGATGCTTTATTGACATTGAAGAAAAAATTTGAACATCAAGATGGTGAATTGTTCTCAATCGCCATATCTAGAGAAGATTTAGCCAATATTGCAGGTACAGCAACCGAGAGTTTAATTAGAACACTAAGTGACTTTAAATCAGAAAAATTAATTAGTATAAAAGATGGTAAAATTACCCTCTTAGAAGAAAAGAAATTGGCGAGTCTGTTTAATTAATTTCATTTTGCATTCATTGCATCTAATTTTTGATCAATAGTATGTTTCCATTGAATGAATTCATTTTCTAAATAATTCACTTGTAGCTTATCCTTCTTGAGTAAGGCTTGGTCTATGGTTTTACTCACCTTAAGCGCCGAAATATCCATATTAATCAATTGCAAAGCCGACTCTCTATTTAAAATTTGCTGTT
>JBIKJM010000167.1:0-3689 GCA_044360985.1 Sediminibacterium sp.
TTCCTGGTTTAGATTGAAGTGGGGAGGATACTAAAAAATCTTCTGGATTTTCATAACCAACTTCCACACCTTTAATTTGATAATAGCTAAATAAAATATTCCGAATGACATTCGCTTGTTCTAAAGGTGTCAAATAATTATTTAATTCAAGCCATATATTACGTCTAATTTTTTCTAGTTGATGTCTTAATGGATCCAATGCTAAATCCGGAAATTGATATTTAACCAAAATCAATGCACCTTCAAAAAGAGAAGGTTTAGGCATGGCTGCCCAGTCCGTTAATTGTTGCTGAGTGTCTTTTAATCGAAGTCGGTAAATCATTTTTTCGATCCGCTCTAATGTCGTTTCCTCTAAAGTATTTTCCCATAAATTTTCCAAATCGGGAATGATAGGCGTGCCGTAGTCCAGTAATCTATTTGCTATCGTACTAAATACTTCCTCGTCAGGGTCGTCGATGAGGGTAAATAAGGCTTTTATTTCTTCATTTTTTGGCAACATGGGCAATAATATCTTGCTTTTTTCTTACTCAAATTGACAAAAAAATTATTAAATAAACCATTTAAGTTATACATCCCTTGTGGATATAAAGTTAATCCATGGCATACTATTCTGCATTGTTTAACGTTGGTAGATTTTTTAGGTGGTTTTTAACATATTTAAGCCATAATGAACCATTAAATGACGTACTTTGTGTATACTAAATTCTATACTAGTCTATGCAAACTCAACCTGTTTCAGTTCCTAAATTCACGGTCGTGCATAAATCTTTACATGCCGAATTAAAGAGGAGAGTGAACCAATATCTAGATGAACATACTATTCGTGGTACTGGTAATTATAAACTCTTTACCAAAGCAGTTATTCTTATCAGCTTATTTTTAATCACTTATGTTCATTTGGTATTTTTTACCCCACCAACAAGTATTGCTATTGTGGAGTGTTTATTTTTTGGTGGCCTAATAGCTGCCATTGGGTTCAACGTAATGCATGATGGCAGTCATGGTAGTTTTAGCAAATACGCATGGTTAAATAAATTAGCTTCTTCCTCTATTAGTATTCTTGGAGCTAGCCGGTTTATGTGGAGTATGAAGCATGTCACAATTCACCATACGTATACGAATATCGACGGCGTAGATGATGACATAGAAGTAGGGGCTTTAATGCGTATGGCGCCAACACAAAAACATTTTTTAGTTCATCGTTTCCAACATATTTATTTTGTAATTCTTTACATGTTATTGTATGTGTTTTGGCTTTTCTTTACCGACTACAATAAATATTTTAAGCGTAAGATTGGTTCTATTCCATTGAAAAAAATGGCGATTGCAGACCATCTTGAATTCTGGATTGTAAAGGTGTACCATGCAGCCATCTTTGTGGTGGTGCCAATCCTCATGTTAGGCTGGCAAGCTTGGTTGATTGGATTTATTTTGAGTACCTTTTTTGCTGGCTTCATTTTAAGTATTGTATTTCAGTTGGCGCATACAGTAGAACATACTGAATTCCCAATTGCGATTCAGCCAGAGAATAGAATGCCAGATGAGTTTGCTGCGCATCAAATTCAAACAACGGCTAATTTTGCTACAAAAAGTAAACTGGTTAGTTGGTTAGTAGGCGGTTTGAATTTTCAAATTGAACACCACTTGTTCCCAAAAATTTCACACGTGCATTACCCTGCAATTAGTAAAATTGTGAAAGAAGCATGCGCAGAATTCAAATTGAATTATATTGAATACCCAACGGTATTAGAGGCTGTTAAAGCACATGTTCAGTTCTTAAAATCGATGGGAAATCCAAGTCCATCTGTTGCTTAATGAAAATTTTATTTCTAAAATAAGGATCATTAAAAGCCCTTAGAAAGAAATACTAATCATGAACGAACTTTCGAGCTTGCGAGCAGAGAGTGAATGATTATGGTATTTTTTCTAAGGGCTTTATTTTTTTTTAGTCCCTTTGAAATTATTTTATGCTTTCTTTTTTCTTGCAGTTTTACGTGGAGGATTCTTTTTCAATTCTTCTATGATCTCCTTCACTTCCTCAATCGTCAAGTCTTCTACTTTTTCTTGCTGCTCTTTTGTAAGTTTAAAATTGCGTAAGCCTTGCTTGATATACGGGCCATATGGGCCTCTTAATAACTGAATTTTTTCTTTTTCAAATACTTTGATCGTGCGTTCATCTTTTGCCTTACGCTTTTCTGCAATCATTGGCGTCAATTCCTCAAGGGTAACAGTATAAGGGTCCATCTCCTTGTTCAAAGAGTAGAACTTCTTACTATGAGCCGCATAAGGGCCAAATCGGCCAATATTCACAGAAACTTCCTCTTCTTCAAATAAGCCTAAGGTTCTAGGAAGCTTAAAAAGCTCCATCGCTTCATCAAAACTGATGGTTTCAATGCTTTGAGACGCCTTTAATTTTGCAAACTTTGGTTTTTCTTCTTCATCCTGGTGGCCAATTTGAACCATCGGTCCATACCTGCCCATACGCGCAATCACTTTCTTACCAGTGATTGGGTCAAAGCCTAATTCACGTTCTCCTTTTGCGCGCTCAGCTGTTTCTAAAGTATGTTCAATGGTTTCATGGAATGGTTGGTAGAAATTCTCCAACATCTTACTCCACTTTAATTTACCATCCGCAATTTCATCAAATTGGCCTTCAATTTTTGCGGTAAAACCAAAGTCCATTACTTTTTCGAAATGTAATTTCAAGAAATCAGTCACTACTAAACCTAAGTCGGTAGGTGATAATTTATTTTTCTCTGCTCCAGTGATTTCAGAAGCAGTCTCAGTTTTTATTTCATCTTTTGGATTAAGTGAAAGAATCTGGTAAATTCTTTTTACACCTTCTTTTTCTCTTTTCTCTACATAATTACGTTTCATGATCGTCGTAATGGTAGGCGCATAGGTAGAAGGTCTTCCAATGCCTAATTCCTCTAGTTTTTTCACCAAACTTGCCTCGGTGTATCTAGAAGCTGGACGGCTAAAACGCTCTAAGCCAGTCATACTAATAAATTCAAGCACCTGACCTTTTGCTAAAGGTGGTAATAAGCTTTCGTCCCCTTCGCCTAATTCTGCTTCTTCGTCTAAATCATCATCATCTTTACCTTCTAAATACACTTTCAAAAAACCATCAAATTTCATCACTTCACCACTAGCAGTCAAAGTGTCTTTATTGGTAGAGATTTCTATTTTAGCAGTTGTTTTTTCAAATTGCGCATCGCTCATTTGAGATGCAATTGTTCTTTTCCAAATCAATTCATATAAGCGATTCGTATCCGCATCGTCTACCTTGGACTCATTCATGTAAGAAGGTCGGATGGCTTCGTGTGCTTCTTGTGCATTTTCGTTTTTATTCTTGAATTTTCTCGGCTGATAATATTTTTCGCCAAAGCTTGAATTAATCTCTGCTTTGATTGTTTCAATAGCAGTTTCACTTAAGCTAATACTATCTGTTCTCATATAAGTGATCTTACCACTCTCATATAATTTTTGTGCAAGCAACATTGTTTTACTCACACTATAGCCTAATTTTCTAGATGCCTCTTGTTGTAAAGTAGAAGTCGTGAAAGGTGCGGATGGCGTGCGTTTGCCATCTTTTACAGTAATGTCTTTTACAGTATACTTTGCACCTTTACATTCATTTAAAAACTTTTCAGCAGCACCTGCAGTGGTTAATTTCTGAGGGCCTTCTG
>JBIKJM010000014.1:0-11477 GCA_044360985.1 Sediminibacterium sp.
ATCCAATCCCTCACCTGGCTTTAATAAATTCACCAACACTAAGCCAATCAATAAACTAATTAAGGAGGCAGACAAGAACCACAATAAGGCCTTGCCACCAACACGTCCAACCGTTTTAAGATCCCCCAACTTTGCAATCCCTACAACCAATGTCGTAAATACCAATGGTGCGATGATCATTTGAACCAATCTCAAAAAGATCGTAGTGAGTAGCTTCACATTTTTAGCAAAGCTATCAATAGTTGCTTGGTCCTTCCCTTCATGAATAAAGTAGCCCAAAATGGCACCTGCCACCATCGCGATGACAATGTATACGGTTAGTTTGTTAGATTTTTTCATAGGATGCTTAGTGCTGCAATATACCACATAAGTTCTAAAAAAATAGCCGTCTAGAAAATTTGAGTTTGCCCCTTTTTTTTAGCTAAAACAGCTTCATAATTGCGAAAAAAATGCTACTTTTCATCTTAAATAGAAACCAATTATATTATGAGTTTATTTAGAAAGAAAGATTTATCCGCCATGTTAGCTCAGGCAGATGATGGAGGAAAAGGATTAAAGCGCACTTTAGGTGCTGGTAATTTAATTGCATTAGGCATTGGTGCCATTATCGGTGCTGGCTTGTTTGTAAGAACAGCTGCTGCAGCCGGTCAGGCAGCTGGACCTGCGGTGACTATATCCTTTATCATTGCTGCTGTAGGCTGTGCTTTTGCAGGCTTATGTTATGCAGAATTTGCTGCGATGATCCCGATTGCAGGTAGCGCGTATGCTTACTCTTATGTAACAATGGGTGAGTTAGTGGCTTGGATCATTGGCTGGGCCTTGATTATGGAATATGCCTTAGGTGCTGCTACAGTGTCTATCGCTTGGAGTGAATACCTCAATAAGCTGACGGGAGGCGCCATACCTTATGAATGGAGCCATAGTCCGTTTGAAAGTTTCACAGATAGTATGGGTGTGGCACATTCTGGTATCATGAATGCCCCTGCCTTGATTATCCTTTTAGCGTTGACTTTATTATTGATTAAAGGTTCTCAAGAATCCGCTATGGTGAATGCTGTGATTGTATTTATCAAAGTGGCGATTGTGATCATATTCATTGCGGTGGGATGGCAGTTTATCAAGCCTGAAAACCACACTCCTTATTTAATCCCTGCTGGTCAAGCTGCAGTAACAGATAGTGCTGGCAAAGTGATTGCCGATTATTCCGGTGCCTTTAAGCATGGCTGGGGTGGCGTACTGGGTGGCGCTGCGATTGTATTCTTTGCCTTCATTGGTTTTGATGCGGTTTCAACTGCTGCGCAAGAAGCGAAGAATCCAAAAAGAGATATGCCTATTGGTATCTTAGGTTCTTTGGTGGTATGTACTATACTATATATTTTATTTGGTCACGTGTTAACAGGTGTTGCACCTTGGACGGATTTTGTTGATCCAGAAAAAGGAAGGGAAGCCTCTGTTGCTTACGCTATTTCAACTTATATGACTGGATATGGCTGGCTAGCCACTGCAGTAACGGTTGCAATTTTAGCAGGTTTCTCGTCTGTGATCTTAGTGATGTTGATGGGACAAAGCCGTATTTTTTATTCAATGAGTAAGGATGGTTTATTGCCAAAAGCATTTGGCGATTTACACCCTAAATACCAAACGCCTTATAAATCAAACTGGATCCTATTTGTATTTGTGGGTCTATTTGCTGCTTTCGTTCCTGGAAGTGTGGCAGGTGATTTAACAAGTTTTGGTACCCTATTTGCTTTCGTATTAGTTAGCTTAGGTATTTGGATCTTAAGACGTAAATCACCAGAAATGGAGCGTCCTTTCAAAACACCATTGGTGCCATTGGTTCCTATTTTAGGTGCAGTGATTTGCTTGGCGATGATTTTTGCATTAGACATGCAAACGCTTAAAGTGGCATTTATTTGGATGATTTTAGGCTTATTTGTGTACTTCTTATACAGTAAGAAGACAAGTAAATTGAATAAATAATTCAATTATAGATAAATTAAAATAGTCCCGACTTTCGGGACTATTTTTTTTGTGTTATTTTTGCAGACTTAAAAGAACAATTATGGGAAGGATATTTGAAGTAAGAAAAGCAACCATGTTTAAACGCTTTGATCGTATGGCAAAGCAGTTTACCCGCATAGGAAAAGAAATTGTGATTGCCGTAAAAGCATCAGGCCCTAACCCAGATGATAATCCTGCTTTAAGAAGATGTTATCAGAATGCTAGAAGTGTGGGCATGCCTAAGGACCGTGTAGAAGCGGCCATTAAAAGGGCCATGGGCAAAGACACAAGCAACTACGAAGAAATTTTATATGAAGGCTATGCGCCACATGGCGTTGCAATATTAGTAGAGACAGCAACCGACAACCATGTAAGAACGGTTGCCAATGTGAAGAGTCATTTTAATAAAGGCAATGGTGCCATGGGCAATAGTGGCAGCGTAAGTTTTCAATTTAAGAAAATGGGTGTGTTTAAATTAAACCCAGATGGTTTAGTAATGGATGATTTGGAATTAGAATTGATTGACCATGGTTTAGATGAATTAGGAGAAAGTAACGACGACAATGACAACCCAATTATTGTTTTAAGATGTGCATTTACTGATTTTGGTAGCTTACAAAAAGCATTAGAGGAAAAAAATATCACTGCTATTTCTGCTGAACTAGAGTGGATCCCAAGCACCACTGTGCCTGTATCAGATGAACAAGCAGAAGATATTAGCAAGTTAATTGAAAGGCTAGAAGAAGATGAAGACGTGAACAAAGTATTTCACAATATGGGATAAAACCAACCACTACGAAAACTATAATTACGATATTATGTTTCTTTTTTACGCAGGCCATTGCTGCGCAAAAATTGAATTCAAAGAATGCAAAGGAATATTGGAAAACTGAAAAGAAAACGCCCATATTAGTTAGCGCTATTTCAAGAGGAACTTATACAATACAAAATAAAGTTGCACCAAATTACTACACCACGCAAACAGGATTTTTCTGCAATCAAGAAAGGGCATTAGAAAAGAAAACCAAAATTCCATTAAGGGTTAGACTAGGCTCATTAAGTTATACGGAACAGTTAGAAGGCTATTGAATCAATGAAAGAGGCATTTACTCCGCAATCATATCCTTCACAACTTGAATAATTTCTTCGGTATTTGGTTTAGAGAAATAATCCCCATCACTTGCATACGCTGGACGATGTGCTTTAGCAGATAAAGTCCTAGCACTTGCATCTAACCATTTGTATCCACCCTGTCCTTCAATTACTTGCTGATACATGTATGCAGTAGCACCTCCAGGTACATCTTCGTCCACAAATAAAATTCGGTTGGTTTTTTTAAGGGATGCCACTATCTGATGATTGATATCAAATGGTAAAAGCGTTTGTACGTCTATCACTTCACAATCAATTCCCATTGCTGCTAAACGAACCGCCGCTTCTTCTACTATTCTTAATGTAGATCCATAAGATACAATGGTGATGTCGGCTCCAGCCCTTACGATCTCAGGCATCCCTAATGGAACAGTGAACTCGTTGATGTTGGATGGCACAGATTCTTTTAATCGATAGCCATTTAAACACTCTATCAATAAAGCAGGATCATTGCCTTGCAATAATGTATTGTACATACCCACCGCTTGCACCATATTTCTTGGCACACAAACAAACATCCCTCTTAAAGCATGCACAATCATACCCATTGGTGAGCCACTATGGAAGATCCCTTCTAATCGGTGTCCTCTTGTTCTAATAATCACCGGACTACTTTGTCTTCCTACAGACCTGTAGTGTAAGGTTGCAACATCATCACTTAAAGTTTGTATGCCAAACATTAAATAATCTAAGTATTGAATTTCTGCAATCGGTCTTAGTCCTCTCATTGCTAAACCATGCGCTTGTCCCATGATGGTTTGCTCCCTAATGCCTGTATCAAAAATTCTATTCACACCATACTTAGCTTGCAATCCAGCAAAGCCTTGATTTACGTCTCCAATATTTCCTAAGTCTTCACCAAAAGCAACTACTTTAGGATTGTTTGTAAATAAGTGATCGAAATATTGATTCAATACTTCATACCCATTTAACTGTTTTGGATTTGCATCCATCACAGCTGGAACCACTGGCACATTCAATGCACTCTTTGGCCCTTCATTGTACAAATGCTTACTATAATAAGGTGCTTGTTCTTTGTAATAATCCGCTAATAATTGGCTAATTGCTTTTGCTTGAGGATGCTGTGGCATCTGCTCTAACACAATATTTAAAACTCTAAAGAGATCTCTTTTTAATGGTTCTTTGTTTGCAACCAATTCTTGCATCATGCGATACAATGGCGCGTCTTGTTGTAAACCGGAAAATACCAATTCGGCTGCTGCTTGAATTTTTGATTTAATTGGATTAATATATTGATCCCATGCAGCTTGTTTTTGATCTCGAACATCTTGCTTAACTTCTGATTCAAAAAGATCCAATGATTCAGCAGTAGCTAGTTCATTCAAGATCAACCATGCACGCATTTGTTTATTGCAATCCCAGTTTCTTTCCCATTCTAATCTTTCTGCAGATTTATATCTTTCGTGGCTTCCACTTGTTGAATGGCCTTGAGGCTGTGTGACTTCTTTTACATGAAACACAACAGGCGTATGGGTTGTACGCGTATAAGAAATCCCTTCCTCAAAGGTTTCACAAAGTGCAGCATAGTCCCATCCATTCACCGTAAATATTTTAATCCCATTGGTGCCTGGTTTTTTTTCAAATCCAGCCAATGCTTCTGATATAGATCCTTTGGTCGTTTGTAATTCTGTTGGAACAGAAATACCATATCCATCGTCATAGACTATGACTGCCAATGGCACTTGTAATACACCTGCTGCATTGATGGTTTCCCAAAAATGTCCTTCGGATGTACTTGCATCACCAATGGTACAAAAACAAACTTCATTTCCTTCATTGGTTAGTCCAGCAAAAGCAGGATCGGGGTTTGCATTTCTAAAAAATTTAGAGCCTAGTGCCAATCCAAGTCCTCTTACCATTTGTCCTGCAGTAGGTGCGATATCTGAGGATACATTAAAACTATCTACTAATGGTAACCAGTCACCTTTTTCATTCACAAACGGCGTGCTAAAATGCGAGTTCATGTTTCGACCACCACTATATGGATCGTTTTCTACATCGGCATATAATTGCGCAAAATAATCTACTATATTAGATGTGCCTAATGCAAACATTAAAGTTTGGTCACGATAATAACCGCTTCTAAAATCTCCTTTTTGAAAAAATTTTGCAAGTGCTACCTGTGCGATTTCTTTACCATCGCCAAAGATGCCGAATTTGGCCTTCCCTGTCAATACTTCACGCCTACCCAACAAACTCACTTCTCTACTCGCAAGTGCAGTTCGGTAGTCCTCTAATACAGTTTTGCGAAACGCTTCAAACGAAAGCATGTCCTGATTAGATGCAGCTTCTAAGTTGGATTCCATTTGACAAAAATAGGGGTCAAAATGCAATAAAAATCAAGAAACACATAAAAACAGATAATTACCAAAATTTCAATAATTTAGAGCAAGATTTAATAAAGCCAAGGCTACAATTTTGATCCTTTAGGCTAACTAAACACTATTAAAATTATACCCATATGAAGTACATTTTCACCCTAGGTTTTTCACTTGTCACATTGTTTTGTACAGCTCAATCGGGTATAAAATTTGACAAAGCTTCACATAATTTTGGGAAGATTAATAAAGGCGTACATAAGTCTGTGATCTTCACTTATACGAATGCCGATGCCAGGCCTGCAGTGATAGAATTTGCAAATGCAGAATGTGGATGCACCCAACCAGAATACGACCAAAAGCCTATCTTAAAAGGGCAAAAAGGAAGCATTAAAGTCACTTACACATCTCCAGCTGTTGGTGCATTCAGAAAAAAAGTAAATGTAAAATTTGCTGGTCAAAAATTACCTGCCGAATTGACCATCGAAGGCGAGGTAATAAAATAAATAGATCAACTGCCTCTTGATCCACCTGTTTTAATTGGTTTTTTACTTGCGCCAGAAGATTTGGTGCTTGCCTTTGCGATAAATTTAGAACTACCCCCTGCTTGCACATTGGTTTTTGCGCTAGAGGCTGTTTTTTTATCGGCTATTTTTTTATTGATTGCGAATCCCATAAGATTTGTATTAGACCCAAAAATAGGATTAATTGTTTATTCTGCCATTTAAAAGGGATGAATCAGGCTTTACTTTTTGACTAATGCATAAGACTCCCTAATTAATGTTTGAACTAGGGATGGACTTAGTCTTGTATTTAAAACCAGGGTATTCCAATGCTTTTTGTTCATATGAAAGCCGGGCAATATATTATCGGGATAGGCTTCTCTTAATTCTATGGATTTATCTGGGTCTGTCTTGATATTGATTCTTGGGGGGATGTCATCCAAAGAAATGAGTAAGAACATTTTTCCTTGGATCTTATACACCAAATTATCAGGACCAAATGGCTGGCATTCTTCGACATCCTCAAAGCTTAAGCAAAAATCTCTTACCCACTCAACATGCATCTTCCAAAATTTTAAATTCGAAAAATTAAATTCTTAATAGTCCTGCTTTATGCAAGGCATTGATTGGTTTATTGTCCCAAAACAAATCAAAGTCTTCCAAACCAGCAGCAATATAATCTGCTTTGATATCGGACAATGGCATACCATTAGATGCTTCCACATGGATGGTTGATAATAAATTTACAAACCATTTTCCTTTCTCAGGATCCACATGAATTGAAATGGTATTTTTATTGGTTTCAAAACGCAGGTTCATCTCTTCCCACTTGTTACCCTTTTTTGCACGTTGTACCATTGTTGAAGTAGGCATTAATCCTGTCCAAATAGCTTTATAGTTAGCTGATCCAATCTCTACCGCATCCAACTCTGTTTGAATATAATTGGGTGGAATACTTGTTTTTGGAATTTTAAATTCAAACCATTTTTGTAATGGGAATTCAAAACAAGCCCCATGCATATAATTGAGGATGGCTTTTTTTAAACCATATCCAAAAATTTCATGGTTGGCGCCAGAAGCATCAATATGCGCAATATCATTGTTTGCAAAACTGCCAACTGCCTCTGATACTTTTTTTACTTTATACTTTTCTGGCGCCAATCCCACAGGGCTATGTGCCGTCATAGTAAACAAATGCCAGAAGGCAGATTTTAAAACCCCAGTTTCAAATAACTGACGCACCATCTCTAAGGAATCCACCGTTTCTTGTACCGTTTGCGTTGGAAATCCATACATTAAGTAGGCATGTACCATGATACCCGCGTCATTAAAATGTTTGCTCACTCGAGCAACTTGCGCCACTGTTATACCTTTTTGAATGAGTTCAAGTAACCTATCAGACGCCACTTCTAATCCTCCACTCACGGCAATGCATCCAGATGCTTTTAATAAAAGACATAGATCCTGTGTGAAGCTTTTTTCAAATCGCACATTGGCCCACCAACTCACCACTAGCTTGCGTTTAATAATTTCAATTGCTAAAGCTTTCATCAATGCCGGTGGGGCTGCTTCATCTACAAAATGAAAACCATTTTGACCTGTCTGGGCAATCATCAATTCCATCCTATCCGCCAATAAACTTGCCGTAGCTGGTTCATAGGTTTTGATATAGTCCAATGAGATATCACAAAAAGTACATTTACCCCAATAACATCCGTGTGCCATCGTTAATTTATTCCATCTTCCATCGCTCCATAAACTATGCATAGGATTCACCAACTCAATCACAGAAATATATCGATCCAACCATAAACCTTCATAGTCTGGCGTACCTAACTGATGTTGTTTATAGTCAGGCTGGATGGACCCATTGATATAGGTAACCACCCCGTTGAGCAAAGTAAAACAACGCTTTAAATCCTGCACCTCTAATTTACCATCAATGTGCTTAATCAATAACTCGATAGGTGTTTCTCCATCATCCAATGTAATAAAATCATAAAATTCAAACACCCTTGGATCCGATAATGAACGCAATTCGGTATTGGCAAAGCCTCCACCCATGGCTACTTTAATGTTTGGATGATGTTTTTTAATCCACTGACCACACCTTAATGAAGTGTATAAATTACCAGGAAAAGGCACAGAAATGCAAACCAATTTAGGTTGAACTTTTTGAATATGTTTTTCTAAGATCTCTAATAAAATAGTATCTAAATAAGTCACTGACGCATTTAAAGCCGCATACAATTCGTCAAATGTATTCGCAGATCTACCTAAGCTTTCTGCATACCTGCTAAAACCAAAATGATGATCAATGGTATCTTTAATTAAATTACCCAAATCCTCTAAATACATGGAAGCAATATGCTTGGCTTTATCCTGCTTTCCCATGGCACCAAATGCCCAATCTAAATCATCCATTTGATCAAATGCATCCCCTTCTGGCAAAAAAGTTCTAGAACAAATTAAATGTGCAATGGTATCTAGCTTACCCTGTAAGAATAAAATAACCTGATCGATGGTATTGATATAATTATTTTCTAGCGCAAGTATTCTTTGACTATTTGGACTAAGCTCCCATTCTTTAGAGTTGATAGCTTTAAATAATTTTGCAAGTCCTCCCTTATTAAAAATAGCCAAAGTGACTTCGATCCCAAGATCTGCTTGTACACTTGGAATGCCCTTGGTATTTAAAAACCCTTTGATATAAGCCGTTGCGGGATAAGGCGTATTTAACTGTGTAAAAGGAGGTGTAATTAAAAATACGGGAGATTGCATATGCTTACTTTACCGTCTTCATTTGAATGATATCAACTACAAAAGCAAATGCCATTGAAAAATAAATATAGCCTTTAGGTATCTCTAAATGAAAGCCTTCTGCAATCAATGACAATCCAATCATCATCAAAAAGCTTAATGCCAATATTTTAAAGGAAGGGTGTTTTTTGATGAAAAAACTAATTGGCTGTGAAGCAAAAATCATGATCACCACAGCGACTATCACGGAGGTATACATCACCCATAGCTCCTGTGCCATACCTATAGCTGTAATGATAGAATCAATTGAAAAAACTAAGTCTAATAAAATGATCTCTAATAAAAGTTTTTTAAAGCTACTCATTTTTGGAACAGTGGGTTCTCCAGTTTGATTAGCTAATTCTGTTTTATGGTAAATCTCAACTGTACTTTTATAAATTAAAAATAGGCCACCTGCAATTAAGATCAATCCCTTGCCAGAAAAATGAATATCAAATAAGATAAATAATTCTTGATCTAATTTTAAAATCCAAGAAATCAAGGTTAACAAAATCAATCGCATGACCATGGCTAAGCCTAGTCCCCAATACCTTAATTTATTTCTTTGACTATCCGGTAATTTGTCGGATAGAATAGAGATAAAAATGACATTGTCTATTCCTAAAATAACTTCTAAAGAAATTAAGGAAATTAAAGGAATGATTGCGTCTAGCATAGCTGTAAATTAGTCTTACAAAGATAAGCTGGATTTTGTATCATCATAACCAAACTTTTGATTCAAAGCAAATACTGCTTCTGCAGAAAAGTCGTTTTTATGAATTAACTCAAGTTGTCCATTGATCAACCCTTTTTTGGTAGGCAATAATTTTGAATTATTCTCAAAAATAAAATTAGCCTCTGCTTGATCTGATAGACCAATTGTATGAATGGCGGCAATCACATCCTCCATTTGACGAATGACAGATAAGATTTGATTTGGAATCCAAGATGTAATTGGTGTACCTCCAGTCGCCATGGCATACTTTGTATTTGCCATGATATATTTTTGAACAAACTGCCAATGTCCATTTCTAAAATGATATATCTCTTCTAAAATTCCTAATAAATAACAAAGCCCAGTGACATCTTTGTTTTCTACTAATTTACCCATCAAGCCTTTTGGATGCAAAGTTTTCATTGAATTTTCAAGGTCTTTGAAAAAGTCTTGCACACAGGTTGGACGGTACAATCTAAGGTCTAATAAATATTTTGTAAGTTCATTTTCTGGATAATAAAAGATTACTCCAGAAAAAATATCTTGCATTGGAATGATATCATCCTGCGCTCCAGTTTGACCTCTAAAAGCTTTAGGTTCATCCCATACATTTTCATACACAACACCATCACCAAATAATTCGGTATTACCTTTAACCCCCATTATAAAAATTCTAAAGTCATTGTATCGTTGCCATCTGGAAGCTTTCCACATTTCTTTTCTTCGCTCATTCATTTGCTTCATTGTAGACCAATTCTTTTCTAGCAAATCACCTACTGATTTTGCTCCACTATCCAAGGCCTGAATTGTCTGCATGACTGTTCCTACTAAGTTGGCAGAAAAACGATTGATATCTACATGCAACATAATAAAACCAACCTCATCGGGTTGTCCCGAAAAACGGTTACACATGGTGATATTTTCCCAATTCAAGTCGCCAGCTTCGTCTAGCTTTTGATAATTACCCAATGAATAGGCGTAGTGATAATCTAACCATGCAAATACATTTAATTTATCCGCTACTTTGCAAAATGGCTGTGCAATATTTGCAGGTAAAAAATTTCTTGCTTTTCCGTATTTGCCATCTTTTCTAAATTGTTGGAATGAAGGCTCTAATAAATAAGCAGAAGCTAAAAAACTATAGGATCTAAATAAGGCCTGTAAAACAAAAATGTCTTCCTCTTTTTCAACGGCAGCTAGATGATTTTGAATCGCTAAAGTAGGCGCTACAATCCCATCTTCCGTATTTAAATAGCCAAACTCATTTTCATTTAATACAACAGGCATATTGTCTAACACAGCTTGCAAATCCGCATAATGACTAGGTAATTTTACCATCGGTGCTTTTACTGGAAGAAATCCATGCGCTGCACTCACATCAAAAAAGCCATCACTGTAATTAGATAAAATAGACATAATTATTTGTTTAAAATTAAATGTAGAAAAATAAATATAATAGTTTAGTTGGTTGGAGCTATCGGTCCTTTTCGCATTGCTTTCACTTGCGCTGGCCATAGAAGAGGTTGCCCAGTAAGCTTATTGGTTCCTAAGTCTACTTTGTCTCTTGGGAAAGTGGCGTTGTCTT
Organism: Sediminibacterium sp.; assembly: GCA_044360985.1. Lineage (GTDB taxonomy): Bacteria > Bacteroidota > Bacteroidia > Chitinophagales > Chitinophagaceae > Sediminibacterium. Next base: position 11,095 of record JBIKJM010000014.1, read on the forward strand.
CGCAAGCCATATATACCAAGATTGCAGTAAGCATCGCATTGTTCTTTAAATCATCAAAAATGATTTTATCGTAGGTGTCTCTATTGGTATGCCAAGTATAATTAAAATAGGACCAGTTTAAAGAACTTAATGAAAAACCTGGCGCACCCACTGCTATAAAAGAAGCATGGTCACTTCCACCACCACCCGGTGAACCAGGAAATGTTGTCTTAATAGAGTCTTTCATACTGCTTGGTACTGCAGCCAACCATCTTGTAATAAAATCACCGGCATATTTAAATCCTTGTCCAGAAATATTGACTATTCTACCTGTGCCATTATCTTGATTGAACAATGCTTGTAGTTTATTAACCACTTCTGGATGATCTTCCACAAATGCTCTT